>SKSH01000021.1 GCA_007118075.1 Halobacteriales archaeon | reverse complement strand
GCCGGGAGATCGCCGTCTTCAAGCCGTATGACCCCGTGGGCTTCATCTCCAACGCCCCCATGGTATGGAGCGGGATGCCCTTCAAGGGAGAGATCTTTCTCTCGGACTTCAACAGCGGGATTATGCTGATTCTCATTGTATCAGTAGGCCTCGGATGGCTACCGACAAGCCGGCGAGCCATCGGCTTCCTCCCGGCGATGGAGATGCTCATCTTCCAGCTCGACATCGAGGGAGTCCGGCTCTTCCTCGCACACATCATCCTCCCGTCGGTCACACTTGGGACGTTCTTCACGGCGATGATCGTGAGGCTAACGAGAAGCGGTATGCTTGACGAGCTCGGCAAGCCATATGTCAAATCAACAAGAGCAAAGGGGGTACCTGAGACTATCGTTCGCTACAAGCATGTCCTCCGGAACACGATGATCCCGATCATCACCGTGTTGGGACTTCAGTTCGGCACCCTCGTTGGCGGGGCGGTCATCACCGAGTTCGTGTTCAACTGGCCAGGTCTCGGTACACTCATCATCGCCTCGATCACCGTCCGGGATTGGCCGGTGATCCAGGCCGCCTTGATTGTCGTCGCGATAGCGTTCGTTATCACCAATATCGTCGTCGATGCACTTTACGCGAAGTTGAATCCGCGGGTGGTGTACGAATGATTTCAAAGCGAGTTAGGCAGAACCTCAAACACGAGTTTAGCGATAGTCTCATGGCGAAGATCGGGCTTGCCCTCGTGCTGCTCGTTTTCTTCGCCGCGATGTTCGCTCCGTTCCTCGCACTGCACGATCCTACCTCCCAGGAACTGACCAACAACCACCAGCCACCGGTTGGCGTCACCGAGGAGGTTGAACGGTTCCAGTTTGTCGACGGTGAGCGACAGACCGTCACCGATGAGATCTCAGGTTCGTGGGATAACCCACTTGGAACCGACGCCCTCGGACGAGATCTCTACTCGCGGATGCTCTTTGGGGCACGGACCTCGCTGATGGTCGGTATAGTGGGGACGACCCTTGCTGTCCTTTTCGGGACCACGGTTGGGCTCATCGCTGGCTACTACGGTGGCAGGGTCGACGATAGCCTGATGCGCTTTGCAGACATCATGCTTGCCTTCCCGGCGCTAGTGCTTGCGATCGCGCTTGTCGGGCTAATCGGCCCTCGTGCTTATGGGATACCGGATCCCTTCGTTTACTTCGGCATCGTCAGCGATATGCCAGAGCAATTCATCTTCCCGGTGACGCTCACCTTGGTCGTCGCCATTGTCACCTGGGTCTGGTTTGCCAGGATCGCCAGGGGAGAGGCGTTGTCGGTGCGAGAGGAGGATTACGTCAAGGCAGCTAGGAGCCTCGGTGCCAGTGACCGACAGATCATCGTCGAACACGTGCTACCGAACAGCCTCACTCCCATCATCGTACTGGCGGCTATCCAGGTAGCGGCGATCATCTTGCTCGAAAGTTCCCTTTCGTTCCTTGGGTTCTCCGGGACCACGTTGTCGTGGGGATACGACATCGCTCGAGGTCGCGACTATCTCTCGAACTCGTGGTGGATCGCGAGTATCCCTGGGCTGGCAATCATGTTCACCGTCATTGGTATCAATCTGCTAGGGGATTGGTTGCGCGATTCGCTCGATCCAGGGATTGGTGGCGAGCATGGGGGTGGCATGTAGGATGAGCGACGACACCATCCTTCACATCGAGGGCCTCAAGACACGTTTTTTCACCCCTGAGGGGCAGGTGAATGCGGTCAACGGCATCGACCTCGAGATCACCTCTGGTGAGGTGTTCGGGATCGTCGGGGAGTCTGGTTCCGGAAAGAGCGTGACCGCGTTGTCAATCGTCGATCTCATCGACTCTCCTGGACGGGTGACTGATGGGTCGATCTGGTATCGGGATTCGGAGTTAGCCGATGAACTGGCAGAGTCACATCCGCACGCGGTATCTGGGGGCCGGGTCGACCTCCTCGAACTCCCCCCGAGAGTTCGTCGAGCCCTTCGAGGTACCCATATCTCGATGATTTTCCAGGACCCGCTCAGTAGCTTCAATCCAACCTTACCCGTTGGCGATCAGATTGCAGAGGCGGTCGAAGCGCAACAGCGTGCCAGCTCGAACCCTCGGGCTGCAGCTACCAGAACTCAGGGTTACGGCCTGATGAAGTTCCTTGGAGGACTGGTCATTCCTTCGGTGAAGTACGTCTCAAAGCCAAGCAGGGAACGGGCAGTCGAACTCCTCGAACAGGTGGGTATTCCCGATCCGGCGTTACGTGCTGATGAGTACCCGCACGAGTATTCAGGAGGGATGCTTCAACGGGCGATGATCGCCCAGGCATTGGCCGGGGAACCGCAGATTCTCATCGCTGATGAACCCACGACCGCCCTCGATGTCACAATCCAGGCACAGATCCTCGACTTGCTCACTGAACTCCAGCAGGAGACCGACATGACGATTGTTCTCATTACCCACAACCTCGGGGTGATCGCCCGCATGGCAAATCGGGTGGGGGTGATGTATGCCGGAGAGATTGTCGAACAGGGTTCGTTGACCGATGTGTTCGATGACGCCGTCCATCCGTACACAAAGGGTTTGATTGGGAGCATCCCAGACATGGACCAAGGCGGAACGAGACTCGAACCGATTCCCGGTAACGTCACGAGTCTGCTCGACCAGGAGATGGGTGACCGGTGCCTCTTCGCCGATCGCTGCCCGAAGGCGATGCATGATTGCCTGACAAAGCCTTCGGCGTTCGAGGTGGGAGGCGGTTCCTCTCACATTGCAAAATGTTATCTCGCAGAGATGGAGTACGATCCATCGCAAGCCCTGCCAGAGGGCCATTTCGATGACCAACCACAAGTCGGCAAGGTCCCGCTAGCCACCTCTTCGGATGGTGATGGTTCATGAGTGCTGAACAACCCATCTGTCGGGTCGATGGTCTGAAGAAATACTTCTGGGAGCGAGACACGCTGATCGACCGCTTCGTCTACGGCGAGCCCATCTCGATTCGTGCGGTCGATGGCGTCTCGTTCGACATATTCGAGGGTGAGACCGTCGGTCTTGTTGGCGAATCCGGTTGTGGAAAATCGACGGTTGGCGAGACGTTACTCTGGCTTCAAGACCCGACTGACGGACGGGTGGAGTTCAACGGCGAGAACATCTACGATCTCTCTGGTTCGAAATTACTCGAGTTCAGACGAGATGCACAGATTGTGTTCCAGGATCCGTACTCCAGTCTCGACCCTCGAAAGACCATCGCAGATATCATCAACCAACCGTTGAGGATTCATGATTGGCCTCGATCCGACCCTGAGGTGACGGCTGATGCTGACCTCACCGTCGATGGTTTCGATCCGACGTTGTTCTCGGTCTCCGTAGCAGACAACGTCGATATGGTCGTCGATGTAGTCGACGGGGTGGCCACCGTTCCCATCGAAGTCACACCTCGGACCTCCGAGGAGATTCCTGATCGACCGGAAGTCGCGGCAACAGACGAATTCATCGCACGGACTGAAGAACCGCTCAGCCTGTCGGTTCGTGACCAAGCTGACGGATTCGAACTCGCGGTTTCGGTCGACCCCTCCAAGAAGGAACTCAGGCGTCAACGGGTCGCGTGGCTCATCGAACGGGTAGGCATGTCTGCTGACCAGCTCGACCGATACCCGAGGGAGTTCTCAGGTGGTCAGCGACAACGGATCGGAATCGCTAGGGCGCTTGCTCTTGAGCCTCGGTTCCTCGTCCTCGATGAACCGACCAGCGCGCTCGATGTCTCGGTCCAGGCTCAGGTCCTCAACCTACTGGCCGATCTGCAGGAAGAATTCAACCTCACATACCTCCTCATCAGCCATGATCTCTCGGTTATCCGGAATATCTGTGACCGAGTCGCCATCATGTACCTAGGGGAGATCGTCGAAGTGGGTGACACAGACGATATCTTCGACTCACCGGAACATCCGTACACCCAGGCGTTGTTGGAGAGTGCCCCACGACCGAACACTGACGAACGACATCGCGATCGAGAGGTGCTCTCAGGCGACGTGCCTTCACCAAGGAACCCGCCGAGTGGCTGTCGGTTCCGGACACGGTGTCCAAAGGTCATCCCTCCCGAAGACCTCGATATCGATCAGGCTGATTATCGACAGGTCATGACCCTCAAACATCATCTGGAACAGGAT
>SKSH01000199.1 GCA_007118075.1 Halobacteriales archaeon | reverse complement strand
GTGACCTGGACCCTCGACGAACGTACCGATCTGACCCTTCCTGAGAAAATACCAGGGCTAGATATCAGCCGGTTCTCATTACGATCGAACGTGGACCATTTCGACGAGCGACTCGAAACGCTGCGGGAGGAGCGGCGCGAATACCTCTCCTCGTTCGTTGGGCTCGATCCATCGATCATCGACGCCGTCTATTGATTCTCGACCGTGCGCTGTGCTAGGACATCACCGAGGTAGATCACCCCTCGGTCACCATAGAGCGTGACGATATCACCATCCTTGACCGAATCAGGGATGGTGACCCCACTGGCCATCGGGACACCGAGTTCACGGGCGATGACCGCGGCATAGCCGGTCATCCCCGGTCGTTCGTGGATGATCCCACCGAGCCGCTCGAACGGTCCATTCAACTCCCCAGCGAAGTGCTGGTCGAGGTATAAGATCGTACCGTGCTCGATCCCTTCGAGGTCACCATCATCGCTGTAGAGCAATGGTCCGGCGATATCCCCGGATACGACACCGGCACCGACACCGATCCGTTCTGAGGCGATGTGTACCCGGAGGGTATTGGCCGTCTCACGTTCGATGTCGGTCATCACACCGGAGAGAACTACGAGGGTATCGCCCCCTTCGATGACGGGTGATTCGACCGCCGCATCGACCGCCGAGTTGATGACATCATCACCGCGTAGCGAGCCACTGTGTGGATCGACCCCCCACGAAAGGGCGAGGCGGCGATGGACTCTGGGATTCGGCGTGATAGCGACGATTGGCACGCCAGGTCTGAACTTGGTTGCCTTGAGGGCAGTAAATCCCGATTCCGATGCGACGACGATCGCACTGGCATCCAGATCGCGTGCCAGGTACCGTGCCGATCGAGCGAGTGCATCCGTATTTGTGCCGTCAGTTGGAGGCACTCGCTGCTCTCTAAGATCCGCGTACTCGTCGCTCGCCTCGGCTGTCTCGATGATGGTAGCCATCGTCTCCACCACCGCTATCGGTCGGTCTCCCATCGCCGTCTCTCCGGAGAGCATAACCGCATCTGTGCCATCGAGGACTGCGTTCGCCACGTCTGAGGCCTCCGCCCGTGTCGGTCGAGCCGCCGTGATCATCGAATCGAGCATCTCAGTCGCCGTGATGACTGGTACCCCTGCCTGTCGACAACGTCTGATCAGCTGCTTTTGGATGATCGGGACCTCCTCGAGAGGACACTCGACACCGAGATCACCGCGTGCCACCATCACCCCATAGGACGCATCGATGATTTCATCGATATTTTTCAGCGCTGCACCGAGTTCGATCTTAGCGATAATCGGGATCTCGACACCGCGGTACTCGAGCGCCTCACTGACGGCGAGGACGTCGTGACGATCGGCGACGAAGCTCGCCGCAACGAAATCAACCCCCATCTCCGCGGCGAGATCAAGTTCTGCCTCATCCGCCTCGGTCACCATCTCTACATCGAGCATGACACCTGGGACATTGACCCCAGTGCTTCCGCTGAGAACCCCACCTGACTCGACCTTGGCGATCGGACCACTCTCACCATGGCCGACGATCGTCATCGTGAGCAAGCCATCATCGAACAGCACCTCAGTGTCGATCGTGAGCGATGAGAGATCAACGGAAACGCCGATCCGATCGTCGGTGAGCACCGAATCGGTGACGAGTTCAACCTCATCACCTTCGGTCAATGAGACCGATGTATCGACCGCAGCAGTCCGGATCTCTGGGCCACGAAGATCGAGCATCGTCGCGATGGGTTGGGATGAGTCGTCCGAGACCGACTCGATCGTCTCAAGAATCTCACGCCGTTGTTCGACCGTCCCGTGACTCGCGTTGAGCCGCGCAACAGCCATCCCAGCAGCTACCATGGCCTCGATAATCGATCGGTCACTCGAGGCGGGTCCGATCGTACACACGATCTTCGCGCTGCGCATGTCCCCGGCTACCGCGTCACGGTTCTTAGACCTTGCCGACATAACTGGGTACAATTGACACCACAACTCCGACTGTGTTCGTCCGTTCGAGCTAATCACCTTACTTCCGTTGAGTGGTGTAATCTATTCGGATCCGACACAATGGATGGACTGTCCTTCGGTAGCCTACTCAACGGCATACCCGAGTCAATATATCGTATTGGGTGGGTTGTATCACCGGTTTACACCAAACCAACTAGCTGCGAAGTCTACCAAGCTTCGTTGTTCGAGCAATCGGCTGGTAGCATCACCCACCGTTGCGGTATCGATTGCATGCTCGGCATCGAACGCCTGTCCGACCGTCTCAAAGTCCGCAGTCGAGGTAGAAAGTACCTGGAATGATTCAAGCCGCTTTTCGCCTGATTCGAGGATCGGTGCCGTTTCAGTCTCAAATCCCTTGTCGAGGTCCGCGAGGTGTTCACCAAGGTGTAAGGAGGTGTTGGTGCTATAACCAGTCCCCAACATGAGCACAGTCCCGTCCCGATCATAGATTGCTCCGATCGGTGATTCAGGACCCAGTGGAAACTCGAGAGGGTGATCTTCGATAATCGCGTTTGCGTCTGCCCCCCAGGCCGCGAACGAGTAGAGTGGATGTCTACTCCGGACGACATCCGGGTAGGTCCGAAAACACTCGACAATGGCACCCATCCCTCGAGAGGGAGTGATGTCTGGCCGATACGGGGGTCGTTCCTCCATGATGATCGGATACCAAGATTCTGGAACTGGTGGATGTTGCCAGGCAGCTGGGTCACTGTACTGGGTGGTGTGTGTCGGCATTACGATGGTCCCATCAGCCCCGATGGCTTCCATGAGTGCATCAACCACAGCTGGTGGTCCGCCGCAAACCCAGCCGATAGCACTCATCGAACTGTGACACAGGACTGTCTCGCCACCGCTGATTCCGAGGGCTCGGAGATTCTCGACCAGGCGATCGATAGTGATGGGTTGATCGACCCGAGCTACCGCATCTGCCTCACTCATACTTGTTCGGGTGATGCAGGGAGGGGTGAATCTTTTGGAGGTGGTCCAACAAAGCATTATCTCCGTATTCTAACGATTAAATGGTGTTACCTCGCACGGATGATTGGGATGAGTAGATAGAGGAATCCGATCAATACACCCAACAGCGCGTATCCAAGGAATCCCTCGACTGACACCGCATAGTCGCCGATACTCTCGATACCATCGCCAACGAGGAACGGAACGACGAGGATAGCAAGGACCCACAAGAGGATACCGAATATCAGGCCAGTGATGGTACCAGTACGTGCGGTTGATGCCCACGCACTTATCACACTGATGGTGTTGAGGGTGGCGTATGCTAACCCCACCACGAGACCGATAACCACCAACAATCCCCATCCTGCGAGAGCTCCACTGATCCCGAATGGACTAGGGATGCTTTCGGTGATGATGTCGGGATTGAATCCGATCCAGACGATGGCACCAACAACAATGACAGAGATGATGCCCGCAAGCGCGGCACTCAACCAGTCTGGATCGCTGGCTGGTGTTCCTTGACTCGTGTACTTATCTGACATGTTGGAAAAGTCAACAAGATATCTTATAAAACCATCTTTCGATCAGACTGCTCAAAGCCACAACATTGACTCGAGTGCGAATAAATGATAAATAAAGTTACCTACTGGTTACCTTTGATTATTGAATCGTTAAGGATTTTTTATTGTTAACAAACTTTACGTTGGTGGCGGTTCAATGTCTGCATGTGACAAGGGTTCACAACCTCATGTTGCCGGTCCCCAACTGATCATGACCGAACAATTCACCCTCGAGAAGCATGCTGAGACGGCCACCTCGGAGGATAGCGGTACACTCAAAGAACAGTGTCCAGAGTGTGAAGGTCGCATCGTCATCGACAACGATGCGAGTGCTGCTATGTGTGAAGAGTGTGGGCTCGTCGTCGATGATCGACCTATTGACGCTGGTCCTGAGTGGCGAGCGTTTGATGCAGGTGAACGAGATAAAAAATCACGCGTCGGTGCCCCCTCGACGACACTCATCCATGATAGAGGGATGTCGACGAAGATTTCCTGGCAGGATAAGGACGCCTATGGGAACTATTTGAGTTCTCGAAAGCGTGAGGAACTCTCTCGATTGCGAACCTGGGATGAGCGCTTCAGGACTCATGGTTCAGATGAGCGCAACCTGAAACATGCGCTCGGAGAGATCGTGCGTATGGCATCTGCCCTGGGATTG
>SKSH01000012.1 GCA_007118075.1 Halobacteriales archaeon | reverse complement strand
GAACGCACTTCGTGAAGGGGCGGACATTGCCTTCCAGAACCGCATCGAATGGTGGCAACTCGGTGACTTCTACACACTGAACTGGCACGTCGGTCTCGACGGTATCAGCATGCCATTGGTCGTCCTCACGACGATCCTCACGACACTCGCTATCGTCAGCTCGTGGACGCCCATCGACGACCGCCAGTCACAGTTCTATGGACTCATGTTGTTCCTTGAGGCAGCACTCATCGGTGTCTTCGCGGCACTGGATTTCTTCGTCTGGTTCGTCTTCTGGGAGGCGGTCCTCATCCCGATGTACCTATTGATCGGTATCTGGGGTGGACCACGCCGGAAGTACGCTGCCATCAAGTTCCTGATCTACACCAACCTCGGTAGCCTGGTGATGTTCATCGGCTTCGTCGCACTGGTGTTCGGCCTTGGTGACGCCGTATCGACGTTCGACCTCACTGACGTCTCACAGGCACTCGCGGTGACCGAACCAGACGCTGCCCCATGGATCGAGGCGAGCACGCTCAAAGCCGCTGTCTTCGCCATCATGTTCATCGGATTCGCGGTCAAGGTCCCGGTCGTCCCATTCCACACCTGGCTGCCAGATGCCCACGTCGAGGCACCGTCACCAGTGTCGGTGCTCCTTGCCGGGATTCTCCTGAAGATGGGTACCTACGCGCTGTTGCGGTTCAACTTCACGATGCTCCCAGAGCAAGCGATGGACTTCGCCGCGATCATCGCCGTGGTGGCCGTCATCAGCGTCATCTACGGTGCCATGTTGGCCCTAGCGCAGACAGATCTCAAACGGATCGTCGCATACTCATCGGTCTCTTCGATGGGGTACGTCATCATCGGGCTACTGGCGTTCACCATCTACGGCATGGGTGGTGCGACGTTCCAGATGGTCGCCCATGGACTCATCTCGGGGCTGTTGTTCATGGTCGTCGGTGTGATCTACAATGAGACCCACACCCGGATGGTCTCTGACATGTCCGGATTGGCGAACAAGATGCCACTGACCGTGGCAGTGTTCGTCGCCGGTGCATTCGGGTACATGGGACTGCCACTCATGGCAGGCTTCGCTGCGGAGTTCTTCATCTTCCTCGGCGCGTTCCAATCCACGTACCTACCGGCGTCTCACATCGTGACCCCTGCGGCGATGTTCGGAATCGTCATCGTGGCTGGTTACCTGCTCTGGGCGATGCAACGGACGCTCTTTGGCCCATACGAGCTTGCGGGCGACTATGAACCGGGTCGACCACCACTGCACGACCTCGCCCCGCTTGCCGTGTTGCTCGGGCTCATCATCTTGCTCGGGGTCGCTCCGGATCTGATCTTCGAGATGATCACCGATGCGACCGAACCGATCATCCCAGGAGGTGATGCCTGATGGTCGAAGATCTACCAGCTTGGACCGGTTTGGCTCCGGTGTTGTTGTTGGCCACCACGGCGCTGGTCATCTTCGGTCTCGACACCATCAAACGCGGTCCAATCAACCGCCTGTTGCTCGTGGCGACCGCAACCCTCGGGACGGTCGCGGCCTTCCTCTCTGCGACGTGGTTCCTGCTCGTCGGGGTCGGAGACCCTGCTGAACGCGGTGTCATCACGCTGTTCCAGGATACGCTGGTCGTCGACCAGATGGGGCTGTTCTTCACAGTCATCATCACGGCAGTGACCGCGATGGTACTCATCGCGAGTTACGATTATCTCGGCGACCATTCCCACCGAGGTGAATTCTACTCGCTGGTCCTGCTTGCGGCCACGGGAATGGCCACGATGGCCATCGCGAACAGCCTCGTGACCATCTTCATCGCTCTCGAGCTGGCGAGCCTCCCGTCGTACGTCCTCGTCGGGTTCCTCAAGCACAACCGTGGCTCGATCGAGGGGAGTCTGAAGTACTTCCTCATCGGCGCGCTCTCGAGTGCGATCATGATCTATGGGATCAGCCTCGTCTACGGGGTCACCGGCTCGCTACAGCTCGACGCCATCGCCGCTGAGATCAGTGCGAGCGGGGAGCACACCAGCCTGCTCGGTCTCGGCTTGCTGATGATCGTCGGTGGGGTAGCCTTCAAGATAACAGCGGTGCCGTTCCACTTCTGGGCACCAGACGCGTACACCGGGGCGCCCGCGATGATCAGCGGGTTCCTCTCGTCTGCCTCGAAGGCAGCCGGTTTCGTCATCGGATTCCGCATCTTCATCGAGGCGTTCCCACTCGAGGTCATGTTCGATCTCGGATTGAATTGGGTCATCGTGTTCCAGGTACTGGCCATCGCGACGATGACACTCGGGAACCTCGCTGCTGCGACACAGACGGAGGTCAAGCGGATGCTCGCATACTCTTCGATCGGTCATGCTGGATATGCGTTGATCGGCCTCGCCGCACTGACCAACACGGGTGCCTACAACGAACTGGTACTCGGTGCGAGCATGATGCACCTGCTCATCTACGGGTTCATGAACACGGGAGTGTTCCTGTTCATCGCCCTGGCTGAGTACTGGGAGCTCGGTCGCAAGTACTCCGACTTCAACGGACTCGCCAGACGGGCACCGATCGCTGCGGTGGCGATGACGATCTTGCTGTTCAATCTGGCCGGGTTGCCAATCGGGGCTGGCTTCCTGACGAAGTACGTGTTGTTCGCTGGTGCGGTCAGTGCCGGCTTCTGGTGGCTCGCCGCCATCGGGGCGTTCAACAGCGTCATCTCGCTGTACTACTACTCACGCGTCGTCAAGGCGATGTGGATCGAACCACCGAGCAGCGGTGCCGGTGCGTTCGAGTCAAAACCACTCGGCCTGTACGCCATGTTGTTGCTGGCCACCATCGTCACTGTCGTCGCGCTTCCGGCATTCGGCCCGATCGCTGAGTTCGCCTTTGGTGCCGCCGAGATCTTGCTCGGCTGATCGACGGTAACCTTTACCCATTATCGACACCGAGGTGTTGGGACATGGTCGTCCGAGTGGTGCTCGGTGGTTGCTCCCTCGGACGGCGTTTCGCCCGGATGATTGCAGATTGGCCGGGGTCACTCTCGGTGCTCACCGAGGACGATAACGCCGCCGAGCGACTTCGTGAGGAAGGGATCGCTGCAACCGCTGTCAGCTTGACCGATACCGAGGCGATCGTCGAGGCGGTTGCCACACCGATGGTCGTCTTCGTGGTGAGTGAAGAACCAGATACCCATACCGATCGACTTGAGCTAGCGGTCGATGCGTTCCCAGCCGCATTCGTCGTCGCGATCTCAGAGGGGCCGTGGCCTGGGGCAGATTCGCTTGCCGATCTCCACATCGAGACTGAACGTGTCCACGCGAGAGATCTCGTCGAACAGCTCACCGATCGTGACAGTCATCGTTCGCTCCAGTTGCTACGGACCATCGCACAGCTAGATGAACCGATCGGGATTGTCATGCATGACAATCCCGACCCGGATGCGATCGCCGCCGCCTACGGGATCGTCCACCTCGCCGAACAGGTTGATCGCGAGATATCGGTGCTCTATGCCGGTGAGATCTCCCACCAGGAGAACCGGGCGTTCGTCAACCTCATCGACCTCGAGTTGATAAAATATGAGCCCCCATTCGAGGTGGATGCCTACGGGTCGATCATCCTCGTCGACCACGCTCACCCAGGTATCAACGATCAGCTACCTACCGACACGCGCGTCGATATCGTCATCGACCACCATCCAGCTCGTGAGGAGGCTGAGGCGATGTTCGTCGACCGACGTCACCATGTCGGTGCCACAAGCACGCTCGTGGCTGACCACATACTTCGTTCACAGCACGAACCGACCATCGAGCTCGCTTCGGCACTCTGGTACGGCATCCAGATCGATACCGACCGGTTCAGACGCGGTGTCTCGACGCTGGATTTCACCACAGCTGCCCGTCTCAGCGAGTGGGTTGATGACGACTTCCTCAACCAGATCGAATCGCCGCAGATGACGGCTAATACCCTCGAAACAATCGGGGCAGCCATCGATAATCGGCGGGTCCAAGATGATGTGCTGATTGCAAGCGTCGGCAGGGTTAGCGACCGCGACGCACTCGCGCAAGCTGCAGACGGGCTGATCAGGATGGAGGGGGTCTCGACGGTCATGGTCTACGGGTTGATCGGTCAGACGGTCTACGCCTCAGCTCGGAGTCGAAGCGTACAACTTGACGTCGGTGAGGCGATCAGATTGGCCTTCGGCCAGATCGGTAATGCCGGTGGTCACGAAGATATG
>SKSH01000137.1 GCA_007118075.1 Halobacteriales archaeon | reverse complement strand
TTCAAGATGCCCTTCACCAACGACCAGAGTACCTCCTGGTGGGGGAGATACGGACCGAGCCAGAAGTCGTCAGGACCTTCTTCCATTCGACATTCACCGGACATCCTGGTGGGACCACCTTTCATGCCAAGGATTCGAAAAGCGCCATCGAACGCCTGTTGAGTGAGCCACTAAGCGTCCCAGAACGGATGATCAACGCGATCGACATCATCTCCGTGCAACGACAGGTGATCCTCGATGAACGCAGGTTGCGCCGGAACTTCGAGATCGTCGAGGTCAATATGCCAGAATCCGAGCTCGAAATCGTCCCGTTGTTCGAATGGGACCCCTACACTGACTCCTTCGATCATGCGGATGACCTCTACGGAGAATCACGAGTCCTTCGGGATATCGCCGAGAACCGTGGCTGGGATGAGCTACAGATCAATGAGGAACTGTATAGACGGCGCTCCATGTTGCAGTTCCTCATCACGCATGGGTACACCGACTACGAGGAGGTCATCAACACCCTGTATCTGTTCGCACGCGACCGTGACTACCTAATCGAGGAAATCCGCGAGGGTCGTTTCGATCCCACGACCGTCGAGGACCTGTGATGAGTGAAAAACCCCCAGCTCCAGAAGGTGACTCATCGACTGACGATGGCTACAACGTTGTCGAGTACCGCTCGTACCAACCATTACCGCCACCAGTGAGTAGTGCCGGTGTAAGCGCAGACAACGACGATTGGCTGAAGGCACACCTCAGCCAGCGGACCGATCTGTACGGTTGGTATCAACGGTACCTCGGTCGAGCACGGATCGGTGCCACCTACGCTGAATACATCTACCGTTCCATGATATGGGGAGCGGTGGGAGTATTGGTGGGAGCCTGCCTGATTGGCCTGTTGCTCGTTCTCTCAGCAACAGCGATCGGCGGACCGGCCGATCGATTTCTGCCTGCTGCCACCATGATCGTCATCGGTGGCATCGTCACCGGTGGTATCACCGTTGGGGGGTATCTGCTGTATCCATGGTACCATGGTCAACACCGGCGCACCCAGATAGATGCGCTGTTGCCCAACGCCGTGGTCTACATGCGGGCCGTTGCATACATCGACCCCAATCCAGTCGATCTCGTTCGCGAGGTCGCTGAGTACGAGTCCATCTACGGCGAACTGGCACGGGAATTCGAGGCGATCAGGAGAGACGTCGAGGTGTATCAAGACGACCTTTTAACGGCCCTCCAGAATGCTGACGATTTTGTCCCGAGTGAACGCCTCCGGGAGTTCCTCGATGACCTATCGAGCCTACTAGAATCTGGTGGTGACGTGGCAGACTTCCTCGATCACGAGGTAGAAAGCCAACTGGAGCTCACCGAGCGAAGACTGGAAGATCTGCTCGAGACGCTGGAGACCCTCGCTCCAGTCTATGTCATCGCGATCGGGATTGGACCCGTCATCTTCCTGGTAACCCTCCTGGTGTTGAGCATCGTTGGTGCGGATGTCACTGCCCTCTTGTTCATCCTCACCTATGGTTTCATACCCCTAGCCGTGGTCGCCTCGATGTTGCTCATCGAACTTTTCACCAACGAGTTTCGCCTGCAAACGGGCAGGCAAATCCAAATCGAGGACGAACTATTCGGTCAGGAAGAGCCCGAATCTCCCGAGCAGTGGTATGTTGAGTATCATCAATCGAAAGTTCGAAAGCAGACGATCGACCGGATCATCGAACCCATCCGAACGATGCAAAAGTCCCCGGTTCTATCGCTCTGGTTGACCATTCCGCTTGCACTCCTTGTTGTCCTACTGCTCAATCTGCTCGATTTCGTCTCTGTCTCGGCAGCGGCGATGACGGCCCAACCAATCAGGACGACCACCGGTATCATCGTCGTGCCATTGTTCATCGTTTCGATCCCCCTCATGATCCTTCACGAGCTGAAGATACGCCGTGACCGACAGTTCGAGGAACGCTTTCCTGACGCGTTGTACTCCTTGGCGAACGTCAACGAGCGTGGCGTTCCACTCCTCGATGGCATCGAACTCATCGCCCGTCGCTACGAGGGACCTATCGCAGAGGAGTTTTCGAAGACACATCGCGATGCGCAGCTCGATCATGATCTCACGAGGGCGCTGACCGCCCTGGCGAATCGACACCGACTTCCTCGGATCACGATGGCCGTTTCCGTACTCCGTCGGGTCGTCCAATCAACCGAGCGTGTTGGACCCTCGCTCCAAGCGCTCGCGAGAGACCTCGACATGCGGTTGTCGCTTGAAAAGAAACGTCGACAAGAGATGCAGCTGTACGCCGTCGTTGTTTCCCTCGGCGTGTTCGTCTACCTGCTCATCGTGATCGTCCTCGATGCGTATTTCCTCCCGCTCCTCCCAGAGGCGATCGATCAACCCGTTCTCGGTGCGGGTGAAGATGCATCGCTCGAACGATTTCGGATGATATTCTTCCATTCGTCATTACTGCTCGCGGCCGGTGGTGGTCTCCTGATGGGTAAGCTGATCGATGACTCACTCAGTAGTGGGCTGAAGTTTGTCAACGGGTTCGTTATCGTGGTACTGGCAAGTTTCCTTCTCAGTGGGATGTTCTAATCGGATCCGACCGTCGTCCAGGATGCATCCGGTGTAGAGACATCATAACGGCGAACTTCGAGATGTTCACCCACCCGTTGGACCTCGACCACCTCATCGAATAACTCCATGAACGTTCGAACCGTCGATTCCTCATTTGCAGACGCATCCAAGAGCCAGACACCGAGCATCTGCGATGTGGCGATGCGTCCCAGGAACGCATCGACGAATTCGAAAGCTCGCTCTTCCTCAAGGTGTGCGAGGAGCGTCGTGATTGAATCGAACAGGACCCTGACCCCATCGAACTCGACGGCTCGTTGGTCTTCATACTCGATAAACGAAATTCCCAAATCGGTCAGACTCCCTGGTGAGTCAACCATCCACAGCTGGTCGTCACCGAGATCGCGTGTTACCGTCGATTCACCACTGCAGTTGATGAGCGATAATGAGGTGCAATCAGCATCACCGCTTAGTTCACTATATCGGTCGACCATCCCCTCGATCGCATCCTCCATAGAGACGATCAAGATACCCTCATCGTCGACGACCCCGACCGACACGATGTGTACACCGAGCGCTCGAAGTGCCTCAATATCTTCGCCGACGAGCAACAGGTTCGTGCTCGCAGCCATCTCTTCGAAATCGTCCAATGGAAGTATCCCATTCAGACGGTATGAGACCAAAGGGTCGCTCATATGCAATCACCTGAGAACACACTCATCCGACAAGCAGTCTCAACCCGGGGTCGCCTGGACGATCCAGGTACATTCCTCAGCAAACAACCGGTACGGTTCATTGTCACTCCAGATTAGTTCCCCCGCTCGATATCCCTGATAGTTGATATGAAATCCGTATCCTCTGCCATCCGCTCCTTTGCCTGGCCAAGCAAAGTTTCAAGAGCTTCGATGCGGTCGAGCAATGCGTGATACTCCTCGCTATTCTCGAGTTCAGTCCTCGTCAATTGCTCCTCAAGGACGAATCGCTTCGAGAGTAACGACCAGTACTCCCGCCGATGGCCAGGGTACTCACGTCTGTCGAGAAGGTTCTCAATCGTCGCCTTCAGGCCATCGTAGGTGGGTGGTTTGACGATATACGCATCGAAACCCATCTCGATGATATCGAGATTTGGTTCGACCGCAGTGACCATCGCTACCTGACACTCATGCCCGAGTTCTTTGATGAGCTTCAGCACCTCATCCCCGGAGAAGCCTGGCATCCGTCGATCTAAGAGTACCACATCGATATCCTCAGTCTCGAGCAGCGCCATCGCATCCTCGCCACCGAGCGCGGTGTAAACCTCGTAATCATCCTCAAGCCAGTGCTCGAATACCTCGAGAATGCTCGGCTCGTCGTCAACGATGAGTACAGCTGGTAGATCGGAATCTGACATGTGGATGGTGTACTACCTGCTGTCTTGGTGCTAGGGGATTAAATGGTGGGAGGGTCCACCGCAATCGGCTGGGTGTAGATGAATTTGTGCTGGGCATGGCGCTTTGTTTCCCACCGAGTAGGACACCGTTGGATACGATGGTTGCGCCGTAACAAGTTCAGGCTGCAGCATGTAGCGAGATCACAAAAACCGCCCCAGTCGGCTCATTTTCTTCGACGATAACTACTCCACCGTAGCTGTCGACTAAGCTCTGGACGAGGTACAGTCCGA
>SKSH01000019.1 GCA_007118075.1 Halobacteriales archaeon | reverse complement strand
TCTCCATCCACGGCCATCGCGGTCGAGGAGCTCCATCGGTGCGGTGTCAAGACATTCATCCGTGTCGGTACTTGCGGCGGACTTCAGGAGGGGTTGGACCTCGGGGACCACATCATCGCCACCGCTGCCGGCAAGGACGAGGGGACCACGCGACGGTATGAGTCAGCCGCCCTGCCTGCGGTCGCGGACTACCAGGTCGTCGCTGCCCTCGAGTCAGCTACGGATACGCACCCATATCACCTCGGCCCGATCGTCACTGACGATGCCTTCTATGCTGAGACTGAGGCATACGTTCAGGAATGGGAAGCTGCAGGTATGCTCGCTGTCGAGATGGAAGCGGCCTGTATCTTCACGCTCGCACGCCGGTTAGGCGGGGCAGCTGGTGCCATCTGCACCGTCGATGGTAACCTGGTCGAGGGTACACAGAAGGGTGAATCTGATCGCGACCAGGAGCTGCCTGAAACATCGGATGTGGCCCTCGATGCGGCGATCGATGTGGCCCTCGATGCAGCCAGTCAGCTCTGATCGGTCGGTAGGTGTTTATCACTCCCGGTCCCATCCCACCGATATATGTCACTGATCATCGAGTTCTTGCTCGGTGTCTATCTCGGGCTGCTCACGGGGATTGTCCCGGCGATGGTTGCTGGCGGCCTCGGTTTCGTGTTCAAGTACTTCACCAGGGTGACCCTCCCTGGGCTCGGGGTGGTCGTCCTCGCCGTGGCAATTGCCGGGATCAGCGGGGGACTCCTCGGTTTGATCGATCCCGAGGTTGTTGCCTCGCCACGATTGATGGTCGCCCTCGTGGTGGTCATGATGCTCTCATTGTACGCCCATTCACAGGGTGATAAGCTTGGGAACGAACTCCCCCGGCGATTCTCGTTTCGCAAGCTGGGATCCAGAACTCTCTCTGGGGATGTCATCTTCAACGTCGGTGGCCTCGGCAAGGTCGAGATCACGCCGTTCGGTGAGATCAGCGATCTTGAGGGATATCCACCATTACCCGGAGAACTCCGTGCAGAACTCACCAATGGAAAATGGGTCTTCCCTGCCGATCTCCCCATCGAGGAGCTTGAGCGTCGTCTCGAAGATCGGCTCCGAGCACAGTATCAGCTGACCGAACTGGACATCACCATCGACACGAACGGGCGTGCGAGGATTGCGGCTGCACCGCCGATGGGGTCGCTCTCCAAACGGGTGCCAGAGGGTCGTCGAGCGGTCTCGATCGGGGCACTCGTCCCAACGGGGATCGCACGGGGTGAGCAGGTCAGACTTCTCACCGATGATCGCGTGATCGAGGCGACCGTCCTGAGTGCCCAATCCGATCCGAAGGGTGCACCACCCGTGGCTACCGATGGCGGTGAGTCGAACCCGATTGAGACGCCATCTGCCCCGCAGACGACCGGTGGTGAGGGCCGGATCACTGTCGCCGTCTCGAGTGAGGAGGCTCGGTTCCTCCTCGAACGGCATCGCGCCAGGGTGATCGTCCTCCCACGAGGCCTTGGGCTCGAGTACGAGGCGGTCCGGGCCCTTCGGAAGGCGGGCAACCGGTTCAAGCGGCAGGTGGTCTCCTCGGCGATCGTCGGCGTCAGGGTCGACGCGCTCGAGACGGATACGGGAATCAACGTCCTCGCCCTCCGTCGTCAAGAGCGACCTACCGAGGGTAGCCGGGGATGGTCCATCAATCCCGATCGAACGATCCAGCTGGCACTCGGTGATGAGCTCATCGCGATCGGAGATCGTAGCGCCATTGAGGCCTTCGAGGCGCGATTGACATGATCCCACTCGTCACCTTCGAGGAGGCGATGAATCAGGGACTTCGCATAGGGATACTCGCGTTGCTTGCCGGGGGAATCACCGTGGTGGTGTCTCTCATCTATCGCTGGTATGTGAACGAGGAACTCCCCCAAGGGGTGGGAATTCTGTTCGGGGCAGCTGCAATTGCCGTCGTGTTGAATACGACCGTGAGCCTCGGGCAAGCCATCGGTGGGACCACCGAATTACTCAACGAGCGTGCCGCGGCCTTCACCATCCTCACCTTCTTCTTCGGTGCGGTCGCCAGTGAAGGAGGACGTCATATCGGCGATCGATTCGGTCAACGGCTCGCCCCAGGATGGGCCCTTGGAGGGCTCGATCGGGAAGTACGGGCGTATGTGAAGGGGGCTGGCAGGACCATCCGGCTCAAACTCCCCGATGAGATCCACGATATCGATGGGTACGATCCCGTTCGATCCGACATCAAGGCACAACTGGCTGGTGAGACGATGACCCTTCCCGGTCGGTTGACACATCAGGAGCTACACGAGGCATTCATCTCACGGCTCCAGCAGGACCATGGGATCGGCAAAGCCGATGTGGAATTCGATGAACGTGGCAACGTCGTCTACCTTGCCGTCGGCCGAGGCGAAGCCGGTATCGGCCACACGCTTCCGCCGGGACAGGTGGCGACGGCGATCCGGGCCGATCCGGCGTTCAGTGCGAGCCCAGGCGATCAGGTCAGGGTCTGGCGGACCACTCCTGAGGTAGAACGGTTGTTGACCGCTGAGATCCGTGCGATGGCAGACGATATCGTCACCCTGGCTGTGGAGGAAGAGTTGGTCGACCGCCTCAACCCTGAATCCGGCTATCGACTGGTCACGTTACCGAGGGAGATTCAGGACGACCGTGCCTTCGCCAGCGTGTTGCGGCGGGCCAATGAGACGGCAGTCCGTATCACCATCGCGAGCGATGCTAGCGTCACCGGACAGCTCCCACGCGATTTCGATCTGATTGTACTGGTCATCGATCCCGCCGATGGAGATCGACTCGCTCCGCCACCTGTCGATCGGCCGTTCGAAGCGGGTGATACCGTGATCGCCATGGGGCGACCCGATTCGCTACGACGTTTCGAGACCGCGGCGCAAGGTACTTCTCCATAGCTGGATGACCGGATAGACATGGAATGGCGGCTGTTCGCCGATATCGCCGAGGCGGCTGGATCGCATTCTGTCGAGATCGATCTTGATGGGGATGCGTCGGTCGCTGATGCACTCGAAGCACTGCTCGAACAGCATCCAGAACTACGAGACACCGTGCTTGATGGTGGTCAGCTCGCTGACCATCTGACGATTCTCAAGAACGGACAGAACGTGGCGAGCTCCGGTGACAATGATGGGCTCGATACCGAGGTCGAGTTCGATGATGAACTCGCCCTCTTCCCACCGATAAGCGGCGGTTAGCGCTCAGCCTCGAAGACAACCGCGTGGTCGGCCGTTCCGGCCAGATCGGCCGCCATGATTATCTCAGCACTCTCGGCAACCTTCGCGCGACAGAGCGCTGCATCGCTGATTTCGACTGGTCGATTAGGGACGGCCACCCGTGCACGATCCGCACTGATCGCTGCTGCCTCTCTGGCTATTGCGTCAAGCAACACTGCGGCGGCTCCTTCAGAGCTCCAACTGGCGATACCATATTCGGCGATCGTCTCTTTCTCACCAGCATCGGTTTCTCGGTCGAACGTCCGTGATCGGTAGCTCATCCCGATTGTCCCGGCATCTCCCTGGATGGCGATGACGGCTGTTTCTTCGCTGGCTCGTCTCAGCATCGATGGGGACACCTCGGCGGTTGCCCACGACTCATCGAGCGAGAGACCGAGTCCACCGACGGTCGTCTGAGCAGCACTACCCTGGTACGCCCTCCAGGCAATATCCGGGTCTGATTCAACGGCTGCTGAGGGTGGCCGATCGAGCCATGGGCGATCGACCGATTCGAGATGGGCCGTTGCCATATCGTCGTCACCGACTGTCGGGTAGACCCACCGGAACGTCCCGGCCGGCAGGTATCCACTCGCACGCGATTGTCCGAGTCCAGCCTCGTTCCAGGCGTGGACCATGGCCCGTATGACCGTGGCCCCTTGTGAGCGTGCCCAGGCGAAGAGCTCACCAGTCAGCAGTCGGCTGAGTCCCTCCCCGCGGTAGTCGGGATGGACCCGGAGCCCCTGTCCCCACCCCTCGGTATCGGTCAGCATCACACACTGGGCGATGGCGACTGCTTGGCCATCCACCACGGCGACGAGCGTATGCTTCGGTCGCTCACCTGACTCCAGCCACCGTTGATAGACTCGGCCTAGATAGTCCTGCCCCTCACGATCAGGCCAGGTGTCGGCGGTGATCTCTCTGATGTCGTCGTGGTCGTCTGGCTGGGCTTTACGGGTTTGAACCCGTTCGGTTATGTCCATGGGATCGATCGACGG
>SKSH01000156.1 GCA_007118075.1 Halobacteriales archaeon | reverse complement strand
CCTTCATGGAAAGCTGAGGTGGTACCCATCGCCCCGCCGGCGATAGCGATATCTGCATCGGTCGGTGAATCGATCGGTCTGGTCGAGGAGATAGCATACGTCTCTGTCCCACCACGCTTCCCTCGGTCGGCCACAAGCGGGAGGTCCTCATCGATATCGTATTGATCACCGTACTCGAGCTCCAGGAGGCGTCTGATGTACGTCGAGCCGGTGGGGATCCGTTCATCTGCAGGGTCCAACAGCGGGTATGTATCCGGATTCGCGACCGCCCCAAGATCGAGACCGATCGGCATCGTCAATCCGATACGAGCGATGGGCTCGTCGTTCGGGAACACCCATGGGTAGGCCGTCTCACCGGGCATGTACCCCCACCAGAACTTGAGCCGTTCCGGTTCGAAGGCCTCCTCAGGGAGGCGTCGATGCTCCTGATAGGCGATGTGATTTGCGTTCGGTGGTGACATTGCCGATAGCACTGGATGGTCGTCTGGGAGGTATCGCTCGAGCACCTGCATCGTCACCCGACGTTGCGGTCCGTCGGCGAGCACGACTGCATCGGCCAGGTACAGCTCGTCATCTGCGGTGGTCACCTCGTGGCCACCATCTGCTGCTGGTTCTAGACGTTTCACACTGTTGCCGACCTCGTATGCGGCACCGGCTGTCTCTGCCCGTTCACGCATCCAATCGTCCATCCGGGCCCGTTGGAAGGTGAATCCGATCCGGTCGTATGTGGCATCCAATCCGGTCGTTCGTAGCTCTACCGCAGCGTTCGGGGCAATGAAATCAACCGCGTCGAGTTCCTGGAGGATGATTTCCTCGGGTATTTCGCTGGGATCGAGCTCCATGAGATCAATCCAGTAATCCAGCATTCCAGCGGCATCAGTCGAGTCAGGACCGAGTTCGTCACGATCTGCCCGTGGAATCCCCTGTTCCAGCACGAGGACATCAGCATCCGCCTCGGCGGCTGTCCGACCGGCGTTCGATCCGGCCGGCCCACCACCGACGACGATCACATCGTATCGCTCCATATCGACCTCGGCACGCGGCATCGAATAATAACTGTCGCTCTAGTCGGAATCTGGTGTTGGCTCTAGTTTACGCTGACGCCGCCACTCGAGGAACGTGGCGATGCCGAGCGCCGAGGCGAACAGCAAGATCGGCGGCCCGATCGTCATATTCTGTCCGAATCCGAGGAGATACAGAATGACCGTCCCGAGGATCGCCAGCTGCTGGTTCGATGTCCAGACGCCATGGGCACCACCGATGGCAGCAACAGACATCGCAGCGATCAACATCAGCGCACCTGCTGGATTCTCGATGACGACGATGAGGTATCCGCTGAAGAGCACCTGGCCGAGTGCACCGACCGCGGCGAAACCATCGATGATGAGCTTGTGCTTTGTACGATCCATCAGACGTTTTCAGCTTCCTCTTCTGACAGGATCGGCTTAACTTGGCAACATTCACCTTGAGTAACTCTTTTCGGGCCGTCAGGAGGAGTGAGGACCATGGACCTCGATTCGCTCTCATTTCACCAGGTCACCCACCGGGACGATATCGCGTGGATCGCGATCGACCGACCAGATGCGCAAAATGCGCTGACTGTCGAAGCAGCGGCTGAACTCCGCGACGTTACCGGTTGGGCTGGTACCCTTGAGGACATCCGTGCAATCGTCATTACCGGCAATGGTGGAATGTTTTGCACCGGGGCTGATCTTCGATTGTTCGAGGGTGGTGTGCGCGATGAGCGCCGGTTGTGGAGCGTGGCCAGACGGCTCCATGCCGCCATCAGGAACCTCGTCACGGCCCCGAAGCCGGTGATTGCGAAGGTTGAGGGGGTAGCCGCTGGTGGTGGCCTTGGCCTTGCCCTCTCGGCAGATCTCGTCTATCTCGCTTCAGATGCACGTCTCGAGTTCGCCTACCCTCGTATCGGCCTCTCTGGAGACGGTGGTTCCTCGTATCTCCTCCCGAGACTCGTCGGTTTGCGAAAAGCCAGGGAGCTCGCACTTCTGGACGAACCCATCGATGCGGCTACCGCGGTCGATCTTGGATTGGTGACCGAAGCCGTCGATCCTGTCGCGCTCGATTCGACGGTAGAGGATACCGTCGATGAGCTCGCAACTGGGCCTACCAAGGCGTACGGTCGATTCAAACAGCTCACATGGATGGGTCTGGACCGTAGCTTCGATGATCAGCTCAGAGCCGAGGTCGAGGTGATCGCCAGACTCGCCAGCTCCGCTGATTATGAGGCAGGTATCAACGCTTTCTTCGAAAAATCCGACCCAACCTTCACCGGAGAGTGACCCTGGATTCAGTCGAGGTAGCCATCATCGACGGCTGCCTCGGCGGCTATGAGACACGCCCCGGCTGCACCACGGATGGTGTTGTGTGCCAGACAGGAGAAGCTGACCCGGTGTTGCTCGACGCTGATCGGTCCGACCGCCACACCCATCCCAGCCCCTAGATCGCGGTCAATCCGCGGTTGTGGTCGTCGTGGCTCGTCGATGACGGTAATCGGTTGTGCTGGGGCAGAGGGCAGGTTGACCCCCTCAAGGCCCTCGATCGCCGCACGGACTTGCGATGGTGGGTATGCCTCGTCTAACTCGACGAAGCACGTCGCGAAATGACCATCGAGGACCGGCACGCGATGACAGGCGGCATCGATCGAGATCGGGTGCTGGGTCAACTGCCCAGCAGTGACCGTACCGAGGAGCTTTCGTGGTTCCGTCGCGAGCTTGGGAGCCTCGCCAGGGATATCTGGGAGTACGTTATCCACGATATCGATCCCGAAGACACCACCAGTACCGGCACCGCTGATCGCCTGCATCGTCACGATGGTCGCCCGATCGAGGCCAAGATCGCTGAGGCCGGCAAAGGGGAGGGCGATTGTCGTCGTCATGCAGTTGGGATTCTTGATGATGGCTCCATCCCATCCTCTCGATCGACGCTGTTCATCGATGAGCGAGAGGTGATCAGCATTCACCTCGGGGATCACCAGCGGCACGTCTTCGGCCATGCGAAGCGGACTGGCATTCGAACAGACGATGACACCTGCCTCGGCGAACGCCGGTTCGGTCTCTGTTGCGACCGATCCTGGTAACGCTGAGAGCACCAGTGGGGGATCACCGGTCAGTTCGCCAGGGGCCGCCTTATCGAAGGTGAGATGGTCAAACGATGTCGGCCTAGGTTCATCGATTCGCCAGGGAACCGATCCTTCGAAGGGTTCACCGATACGATCTTCACTTGCGGCGATGGCTACCACGTCGAATTGGGGGTGGTTCTCAAGCCGAACAAGGAGCCGTTGGCCGACCAGTCCAGTCGCCCCGAGAACCCCGACAGAAATACTCACGAGTGATCTGCTCCGTGGATGGTTTCAGGCCTCCTGCCCTTGTTCGTGTTTGTGGGTGACGTAGCCAGCAATGCGGTTTCGGACCGCCTTTGATTCTACGTTCGTGAGCTCGCTGACACTCGTTTTGTTGTGCTCGAAATCATCCGAGAAGGCTGATGGGTACTGTTCGAGGAGGCGCTCACCGGTCTTCTTGACGTAATCGGGTTTGATCGGCATATCAGGTTCTTTTGAGCGCACGGTAAAAACGCAATCCATCCGAATCGGCAAATTGTGCCTCGTTCACCGAGTCAATTCGATCGCCTCAGCGATCGCCTGCCAAACCCGTATCGCATCGACCGGAGTGTCAAGCCGGATATCAGTAGCGACCGTGGGTACCTCGAGGTCGACCGGATCAGCTGTACCAACAACGACTGCATCAAGGAATGGATATGCCTCCTCGAGCCCCTCAGAGCCGATTGGTAAACCACTCGCCTCCATCAACTCAGCAGCCGGTCCGGAGAAGGGGACCTCACCGAGAAACGGCGAGACGGCAACTACCGTTGTTGCGGCCAACCGGTCGATGATACCGTCGAGGTTGATGATTGGTCGGATACTGGTGACTGGGTTCGACGGGCCGATGACGACCACTGAATCTGCCAATGCCGCTGTCACTGCCGCAGTGGGTCGTGCCGTCTCGATCCCTCTGAATTCAATTCGCTCAAAGCTGACATCCCCTCGATTGGCCACCCAGTACTCCTGAAAGTGCATAGGACCATCGGGGGTGTGAAGCAAGGTGGCGACAGGATCATCGCTCATCGGGAGGATCTCAATTCCGGCACCAAGACTGACACCGAGCGAACGGGTGACCTCGGTCAGTGTCTGACCGCGATCGAGAGCAGCAGCACGCGCTCGATG
>SKSH01000150.1 GCA_007118075.1 Halobacteriales archaeon | reverse complement strand
TGGCAGTGAGAAGATGATCCCTCCCACAAACCCCTCGGCAACATCTCAAGAGGTGTATTTCTTGATCCGGTCGCTACCGGGGACGCGTTCGAGCATCCGTCTGGTTCGCCGAACTGCTTGCAGTTCTTTCGAACCCGTCACAGCTTCTTCGAGCTCGTCTAACTGGTCAAATACGTCCTGAAGTTCGTAGGTACCACCACCCGTTTTGAGAGTATCCTCGCGGCTCATACACATCCCTCCGATGAGAGTTGTAAAAAGCGAATGGTGACCTCATCAACCACTTGGTCATCAGAATGTTGGAACACAATTCTGTCTTAGGGATTCCTCGTTCAGCGACTCCTTTTCCATCATGGGGTGGTTTCTGAGACGGCACCCCCTCGACACGGTCAAGCCGACCGTGATTGCATCGAATAGAGTTCGGCATAAGGTCCGCGCTTATCAAGCAAATGTTCGTGGTCCCCCTGTTCGGCTATCGTGCCATCTTTGACCGTGTATATTCGAGTGGCGTTCTCGATAGTGGATAGATGGTGCGCGATTGCGACGATCATGCAATCACTGCGTAGCTGCTCGAACCCACTTTGAACGGTCCGCTCGAGATGGGAGTCCAGCTCACTCGTGGCTTCGTCAAGGATGAGAAGGTCTGGTTGTTTCAATAGCGCTCTGGCGAGGGCGACCCGCTGACGTTGGCCGCCGGATAACTTGACTCCGTTATCCCCGAGTTCGGTATCATACCCATCTGGCAGCTCGTCGATAAATTCAGTGACCATGGTAAGCTCACAGATGCGGTCAATCTCATCCTGGGACGCACCGCGGTTTCCAACCGTCAGATTCCAACGGAGCGTCTCATCGAACATATACGGCGACTGACGGACGAACCCGATCCGATCCCGCCAAGCATGCAGGTCGAACTCTTCAACGGGGATACCATTCGCCCTGATCGAGCCCTCGTCGAGCAGGTACAACCGAGCGAGCACGGATGCGATCGTCGACTTTCCGACCCCAGACGGCCCCACGAATGCGACGAATTCGCCTCGATCAACTGAAAACGAAATATCCTCGAGGATTCGTTCTCCTTCCGAGTAGGAAAACGCAGCATCTCGAACCTCGAGAGTCTCGATTGGCATCGGCGGATTTCGCGATCCACCAGTATGATCTGGGCGCTTTTCAAGTTGGTCAATAAATGCCAGGGTTCGAACAAGGTGAGGCAGATAGCCCTCGAGTTTGTAAAATCGACTGTTGAGACTGCTGAGGGTGGGACCCAATCGGAATATAACGAACAGAAACAGTCCGAGCGCCCCAAGTGACATCGATAATTGCGAGATGGCGATATAAATGAGGACGAACACGGTGATCGCAGCCGCCAAGTTGTAGAATTTGTCGATCGCGGCTTGATTTCTTCCGAGCGCTACATGGGCGCTCGTGTACTGGTTTACCGCTCGAGTGAACTCTTGGCGAAGTTCGTTGGCTAATCCATACACTTTCACATCGCGGATCCCTTGAGTTCCCGACTGCGCCACTTCTTGAATCCGCTCGTTGGCAGAGGCAACTCGATCACCAATCGAATAACCGGTCTGGAGTACGACTCGGAACAACAGTACCATCATGATGAACACGGCAGCCGAAACCACTGTGAGAACAGGGGCGAGGTAGAGCGCGATTGTTAGATACATCAGGGTGAGCAGTGCGCTTTCGAAGGTGTGAATGGTGTATTTGATTGTTTTTCCCGCGTACTCAGCTTGGGTGACGATTGCGTTCAAAATATCGTCCGATCCTTCATCATCGAAATACGAGACCTCCGCGTCGAGTGACATATCGAAGGCTGTTTGTTGGAGATGTCTCACGTAATGTGTTTGGACCGCTATACGAATCCAGTCGACAAGAAAACTCATCAGGTACCGAACCGACATCACGAGACCGACACCCATCACGAGGAATCCGAGGGTGAACGGGATTCCAACTATGGCGTATGCCTCGACGAACCAACCGAGGAGTCCTGATGTCTCATCGGGGGACATTTCACCTTGTGCCAGTTCGACGATTGGATAGATGAACCGAACACCAACACCCTCGAGCAATGCAACGAGGAAACTGATGAGGATCACACCTACCGTCAGCACCGGTTTGAACGCGGCTACCCGATAGAGAACACGGCCTTTGTCCAACCACGACAAATCGTTGCTCATCGAACGATATCCCGTGTGGTTGTCAATGAGCGGAAATACACGATACTTCTACGTACCCAACTTGGCGACTCCTCCGGACTTGGTTATGGGAAGACTAGCGCCAATGCTTGGTCAGTAAAACGTCCGTAACAATAGCAGTTAGTTCCATTACCGCTTTTAATGGTGATTAGGCCGGCGTATCGCTTCGGAAAACGAGAGGGGATCGATGAGCTGTGCCGACTCGTAGCCGATCGGTGCAAAGAGGCGGCTGGTGAACGAATCGGTCTCGATCACTGGCTTGCGTATCACACGCACAAGAGCTGTATGTTGTACGATCCGGTATCTGTCGCTGATCCTCTCGAGACGAGGCTGATCGATCCGAACGACGTCCATAGACGCCCGAAATATGGATGTTTTGACCGAATCACGAATATTGGGAACGTACGCGGTGGAGACTGGGATCAATCTGAACTGTCATTCACCGATCATCCGACCTATGTAGGCCTCGTCGAGCGATTTGATGAGGGGCTCCCTTGGGAGGATACTGTGTACGTCGAGCACAACGCCAAGCGAATCCAAAATGAGACGGCTGAGAAGGGGTGTTCCACCATCGATGACCTTCTCGAGGTTCGCTGTCCATACATCGACCACCTGTTCGATCGGATCAAGCGAGATGGATACAAAGCCCAAGCCGAATTGGGAGCGTCAGGGATTGATGATAATCGACACGATCCGACCTCTGACTGGCTTCGAACCAATGAAGTCGGTGTGAATATTTCCCGCGACGGTTCGTTCCAGATCAACTCCGGGTTCCACCGGCTTTCCATTGCAAGGATCCTCGGCATCGATGAAATCCCAGTTCAGGTCATTGTTCGTCACCGGGAGTGGCAGAAGATCCGGGAGGAAACTGCCACAACATCTTCGCGTGATGCTCTGCCATTGTGGATCCACCGGCACATCCCCCATCCCGACCTTGTCGATATCGACTTCGATTGTAACCGACTCGGTAGTGTCGAACCAATTCCACAGATCAATGCCTAATCAGATGAGTCTTTCCGCCAGCCGACGAAAGCTGTCCATCATGGCGGGAGTCGTCATGGCAACACGGCTCAGACTCCCTCTGACGGTCCTCTATTCGAACGTTGGCAAACCATTACCAGCCCTAGAGGTTGGATATCGGATGATGAAGCGGTTATCCCTTCGATCATTCTCGGATGCTCATCCATACAAACTGATCTCGGTCGATCCTAACGAGATCAACAAGGTCTCGAACCCGGCAAAGGAGTGGTGGTCAATCCCTGGTGAGGTCGTGGGAGGTGATTGGGATCGCCAAAGCGTATCCATCGAGGACGAAATAGTGTTCAAGACGATATCGAATCACATCAAGCGAGGTGAGCCACTCGCCGTTGATGCGTATCGTGAGTACTACCACAAACACATGGGGACCTGGGCACAACAGGGATGGGGAGAGACGTTTCAGGAACGATGTGAACAGATTTCCTCCCTGATCAGCAGAATTGAGGAGCATGGTTTTCGGACTCAACGTGAACTCTTTGAAACGACTGATTCCGTTGATCTAAAACGGCAGAACAACGACAGTATTCATCCGTTATTGAACGAAATTCGTGTCGATATTGATCGAGACGGTGGGTTTCATTTCTGGCGATGTGGGAGTCACCGACTCGCGATCGCCCAGGCACTTGAACTTCCCACAATTCCGGTCCTCGTGGGGACAAGGCATGACCAGTGGCAACACCTCCGTGATCGCTACCATTCAGCCATACAGTCTGGGGAGGATTTGCAACCCTTCAACGAGTTGTGCAATCATCCAGATCTACTTGAATTCCATGACCAGTCCAATGAGATACGTGCGCCAGTGGCCGCCCCGCTTGTGAAGAATGCCCCAACAGATCCCTCGATGTGACGAATACCGGAAATGACTTTCAAGAAAGGTGATGTAAGCCTAGGCCGGGATTTGAACCCGGGCTCTCGTCCTTACCAAGGACGCGCTTTACCGCTAAGCTACCTAGGCACGTATCGACCTCTATCTCGGTCGTCGCTTTGGGCGTTTCGATAATGCC
>SKSH01000163.1 GCA_007118075.1 Halobacteriales archaeon | reverse complement strand
GTTCTGCGGCTTTTGAGAGCATGACGTCGCCGGAGATGACTTCCGGATCGTCATCGATAATCGATTGATCGTCCAACCCGCCATCGCATACCGCGACGGCAGCCAGGGGGGCGATCTATACGATCCCGACCTCGACGAATCTCCCTTCGTTGACGTGGATGCCGTCCCACCAGGTAATTTCTGGGATGGAGACGAAATCGGCCAATTGTCTGGCAACGTACAAACGTTTACACCGGTCGTAGAGTTTTTCAGATCCATTCATCAACTCGAGAAATAGATATCATCACACGAGGTAAACCGGTTAATCTTCACACGATCACACGAATAGTATATCCACCAAGCCTCAGAAGCACACCCATGTCGTTCCTCTCTCCACTATACGCCTTTGCAGCGGGACTGTTTGCGGGCACCTTCGCCATCTACGTCGCCGGGTACATCATCGTCGATGACGATGACTACCTCCATGCACTCCTTACCGCGTCGATCGGAGGAGTGCTGTGGGGAATCGCCGAACTCATCGGCCATCCGTTCGCCACAGCTCTCGTGTTAATCCTGTGGGTGATCCTCATCAATGTCGTCTATCCTGGCGGCTGGGGTGCAGCCGCCGTCATCGGGCTTGCTGCATGGGGAGTGACCCTCTATCTGTTGTACGTCGCAGACCTCTTCTTTGAGGTCGGCTTCGATGTGTTCGGTATCCCCGGATTCTAGCCAATGTTAAGGGAGTCACAGTGGGCAAGGAACTCCAGTGACCACCATCGAGGGCTGTGAACAATGCTCAATAACAGAATCCGAGGGTGCAACCGTACCCATACGAACAGATGATCTGTGAAAGGAGTGGAGACGGTGTTATCGGTAGACTTCGGTCGACTCGGCGGTGATCCTGATCAGATCATTCGTCGCGGGTTTGCGGATCGTCGTCGAGATATCCGATTCGAAATCCGGTAGGACCGGTGGTCGGTCACCGAGCAGTTCCTCCTCGGTGAAATCACCGGTCCTCCGTATCTTGTCTGAATCTCGGATGACCGCCGGTGCATGCGTCTCACCTTGTGACATCAGTTGATAGATCCGGTGGTACCCGTTGTTCAAGAGCAAGCGATCGTTGACCCGCCAGACGTTCACGATGTTCGGCGGCGCACGCAACCGAAACAGGATGCTCTTCATCATCGGTTGACCGGTATCGACGATCGACACGTCGTGGATGCTGATGTTGGGGGCCCGGCTCGTGAACTGATACCCAACCATCGAGTTGTCCGAACTCTGGATCGCCTGCTGGAAGACCCCTTGATGGCGTTCCTTGGGTAACGTGTAGGCGATCACCCCGAGTGGATCATCAGACCAGGAGGGAATCTCCCGATGGCCGGTCACCGTGATGCTGGCCTGTCGCGCGATCAGGTGGTCGATCGGCACCATACCGAGCTCATAGTGTTCATCTGTGTCCCCGTAGGTGTCGGTGAAGAACTCCATCTCAGCGAGCTCCTCGATGTGCGCTTTGACCTCGGGGTCGTCCGGTAGTGGCTCGATCGCTACATCCTCGAGATCGTACGCAAGTGGTTCGATGGCATCCTTCGCCTCCTCCCATTCGGTCTCGATCGCCGCAAGATCGATCTCCTCAGCCTCATCTTCGGCGGTTGCCCAGAAGGTCTCTGATTGGAGGATCGTCTGCTGGACGGCTCGAAGCGGCATGAACCCGATCAGCATCTTGAACCGATCGATCGCGTTGACCGTCTCACGATCGAGGGGTTGGTCGACCATGCAGTGGGTTCGACCACCCACCAAATCAATGTGTCCTTCAGCACCCGAATATGCGGGTAATTCCATCGGAGAATACCGGTAAGCACCCCTTGAATTGGTAGTTGCGTTCCGCCGATTCGGTCAAGCATCCCTTGAAAACCCTGGGACCTTCCGCAGGTTGCCCAATACAATGCTACCCCATGTAGAATGAATCCCTGGCATGGAATTCATCCCGCGTACCACGAACCGCCAGTCAACACCGATCACCGATCAGCATACCGCCAGGTGCACCAGGGAGGTGAGACGATGCGAATGAACCGACGGTCGCTGATCCTCGGGATGGGTGCACTCGCCACCGGTAGTGGTGCCATCTTCAGTGCAGCCGCATTCGATAGCTCCGTGACTCCCGATGCTGATCTACGTGTCATCTCAGACGAGCGCCTCATCGTCGAGGCAGGAAGCGCGTTCGCCGACGGCGGCCAGCTCGATGAGGGTGATCCCTCGCTCTTTCTCGATCCCGTGTTCAACGGTGGTGCCGTCGGGGCAGAGTTCTACGACAACGACCACCTCGGCGAGAAGTTCAACAACGAGGCTGAACCACCAGCGGCGACCGTTTCGGTGCGTGATCGCGACGCAGCCAAGGCGAGATCTGGTATCGACGAGTCCAACGTCGACAACTACTACGGTGTGAACGACGACCTCGGGATCTACAGTGTCGTCAAGAACTACGACACCGTGCGATTTGAGAAGATCATCCGGGTCAGGAACACTGGCTCGAAAGCGCACGACGTCGGTATCGCGTACGATCGAGGTGCGGATCAGTACGGCAAGCACACGACCGAGCACGATGGTAACCACGTCGAACCCGACGATGTCCAGGCGATCTGGCAGTTCGAGGTGAACGTACCAGGCGAGTTCTCGTTCGTCAACGACGAAGGGCCGCTCATTTCACCCAAGTCGGGTGAGGCTGGTGCCGGTACCGATTCGACGATCGACGATCCAGACGACCGACCGAACGATTTCGTCGAACTCGGTCCCGGTGAAACGGTCGAACTCGACCTCGTGGTCGACACCGAGGGATTGTTGGGCGATCTGATCGTCGAAGAGTCACAATATCAGGGCATCGAGCCGAGGTTCGACGAGGAGTATTATCCGGTCATCGACCTTCTCGACGAGATCACCGTCGGGACGTGGACCGGCAACTGATACAAATCAGCGTGGTACCGGGTCGGCGTCTTTAAGCCCATTCATATCAATAACCAAGATAGTGAAGAAAGCAGGAGTCACATCCATCGGTCGACGACGTGCCCTCGGAGCCATCGTCGGCACCGCACTCACCGGAACAACTCTTACATCAACGGTTTCTGCCAACGGACCTGGCAACGGTCAGGGTAACGCCGGAGCTCGAGGTCGGCATCGTTTGACGGTGGGAACCGGCCAAGCGTACACTTCAATCGAGGCTGCCATCGATGCTGCCGAACCTGGTGATACGATCGACATCAGCCCCGGAATCTACGAGGAAGATGCACTGATCATCGATGGGCTTGATGGGCTCTCCCTGCAGGGTGCCGGGAGCGATACTGTGATCATCAAACGTAACAGCGGAAATCGTGGGTTGACGGTCACCGATGCCGATGGCGTCACCCTCCAAGGGTTCACCCTCAGGGATACCCCTGAGGGATCCTTCGGATTCAAGCTCCAATATGCAACCGATCTCTCGCTTCGAGATATACGAGCCGTCGACAACGGACGGAATGGCATCGACCTCAACACGACGAACGACGTGACCATGCGGGATGTCGAATCTCACAAGAATGCCGGTGTCGGGATCGGCATCCGCAATGCAGATGGTGTCCGCATCCACGGTGCTCGAACGAGTGGAAACGACTGGGGCGGGATCGCCCTTTGGGCGAAAGGTAACGAGACGCTCACCGACCTAACCGTCCGTAACTCGACGTTCACCAACCAAACGGTCGGCATCTACACCGAACACGATGGCGTCTTCAGGGATATCCTACTCCACAACAACACATTCATCGACAACACGGTCGGGGTGCTCAACGATGGTGCTGAGGTTGATGTGCGCAACTCGGTTTTCGAGCTGGGTGGGACACGAGTCGATGCTTCGAATCACTATGTCGTCTTCACGAACGGGGCGACCGGATCCATCAGGAGCAACACCGGTGAAGGCGCTCACCGCATTGGCATCTTCGTCCACGGCGAGGACACCGATGCGTTCGTCCATGGAAACGAGATTATCGGTCTCGGCAAGGCTGCAGTTGGAAGTACCCAAAACGGTATCCAGATCGGCGAAGGATCGACCGCTGAGGTACGCAACAACCGCATCTCGTCACACTGGTTTGCCCCACGTCCTGCCGCAACAGGGATCCTCATAAATGACTCCGATGGCGTCACGGTCTCACGGAACCAGATCAATGATTGTCAGGTCGGCATCGCCATCGCTGCGTTCTGGGACTCACATGCCACGGGGAACACGATCCACGGCAACGTCGTCCACGACGCCGTGTTGGGCATCAGCATGCAGGCAGTCACCGACCGTGAGGTCGACGATGCGGTC
>SKSH01000007.1 GCA_007118075.1 Halobacteriales archaeon | reverse complement strand
GCAGCAGCCAGGAGCACCCCCCATTCCATCGCACCGATCGTTCCGATGATTGAAAGATCAATGGGATGATCCAGCGCACCGCTGCCAACCAACGGCGCAACCGCATTCGCCACGTTGGAAGCCCCCGAGCTAAACGCCATGTAACAGCCGATTCCGATGACCAGCATCGACCCGATGAATTCACGATTGTCGACATTATCAGCCACACCGATGCGTGGGACAACGCCTGAGCGATCGATCGTCCACATCGAAATCTCACGACGCTGGATGGCCACCCATCGGTTGATCGGGGCGTAGAAGTATCGGCCAATGACGGCACTCACCCAGAACGCGACCACAGGCGCAACGATCCACCAACCGATGATCTCGCCCATCATCGCCCAGTTCAGGCTGCCGGTGGCGATCCCGAGGCCGGCAATCGAACCGACGGCCGTCATTGAGGTTGATGCCGGTACACCGATGATGTTACCGAGGAAGAGGGCGATTCCGATGAAGAAGAGCACACCAATGCCTGCCTCAAGCGTCAAGAACTCGGTGGGAACGAGATCATCCCCGAGGGTCTCGACAACCGCTGGACCAATGAACCAACCTCCAAGGAAGAAGAAGAACGACATCAGTACCGCTGCAGCAACCTTCGAGAGGACCTTCGCACCGACGGCTGGGCCAAAGGAAACACCCGTCGTCGCGCCGCCGATGTTGTACCCGACGAAGACTGCGACGATGATCCCGATGAGAAGGATTGCTTCGATCACGCGTTTACCGATTCTATCCAGGGCTTCTTAACGGGTTTCCCTCACCATGGCAGTCGGCGGGCGATCCGTCGCTTGACGCCACCGCTTGCCTGCATGAAGCTGATATGCCATGGAGTCCGTTTCCCCTCGATCTCGGTGCGACCGGCTGCTATCGCTTCGATGATCGACTCCGCGGTCGGCTCTGTGGCATCGATATGGGTCACCGCCTGGCCGACCATCTCACACACGTGAGCATCACTCCCTGCGGTCTTTGGAAGTCCATATCTGGTGGCAAAGCGGTCGGCTTGACGATTGGCTCGACCGGTCAACAACCGGGAGTTGTACACCTCGATTGCGTCAGCGTGGTCGATAACGGTCTGCTTATCGATCTTCGTGAGTACCCCGCTTCTCGATTGCTGGAATGGATGTGGGATAACTGCGATGCCGCCAGCCTCGTGAATTCGTTGGACCGTCTCGACGAATGGTAACCCCGGTTCGATGGTATCGGTGATACCCAGTGCGATAACATGGCCGTGGGCCGTGCTGATTTCGATGCCGGGGATGCCGATGAGGTCGTATTCTGAGGCCAGTTCAACGGCCTCGAGACTGGCATCAATCTGATCGTGGTCGGTCACCGCGATGGCATCCAACCCCACTCCTGCCGCTTGTTCGAGGATGAGATCGACCGGATCGCGACCATCATGCGACAGTGACGAATGCACGTGCAGTTCCGCGGTTAGCACTGGCTATATGTTCGAAAACACAGACCAAAAATGCGGCGATTGTCGGACTTGGCGGTCTTGGTCGCCTCTCAACATGGAAAGTCCTATTGGTTGACTCGGGCTAGCTTTGATTGAATGTCGCTTTCGTCGGGTGACCACAGACTCGTGGTCGAAGCGCTCGGGCGGGAACCGACCGATACGGAGACTGCGCTCTTTGAGAACCTCTGGAGTGAGCACTGTGCGTACCGGTCGTCTCGACCGCTTTTGGCCGCCTTCGAATCGGATGGTGAGCAAGTGATCATCGGTCCGGGGGACGATGCTGCGGCCATCGCCATCGATGATGAGATGGTCGCGGTCTTCGGGATCGAGAGCCACAATCATCCCTCATACGTCGATCCTTACGATGGAGCTGCCACGGGTGTCGGTGGCATCGTCAGGGATGTCATGTCGATGGGTGCCTATCCGATCGCCCTCGTCGATTCGCTCTACTTCGGACCGTTCGACCGCGATCACAGCCAGTACCTCTTCGAGGGGGTCGTCGATGGTATCGCTGATTACGGAAACGCGATTGGAGTCCCCACTGTTGGAGGGAGTGTCTCCTTCCATCCTGGGTTCCGAGGGAATCCGCTGGTCAATGTCGGCTGTGTGGGTCTGACCAATGTGGATCGGATGGTCAGAGGTCGGGCAGAAACACCGGGGAACAAGCTCGTCATCGTCGGCAATGCCACCGGTCGCGACGGTCTCGGTGGGGCTAGCTTCGCGAGTGAAGATCTCGACGAGGAGTCGGCGCTTGAGGATCGCCCGGCGGTGCAAGTCGGCGATCCCTACACCGAAAAGCTTCTCATCGAGGCCAATGAGGCCCTCTTAGATCAGGGGCTGATCGTATCGGCACGAGATCTCGGTGCGGCGGGCCTCGGTGGTGCCACGAGTGAGATGGTCGCCCAGGGTGGGCTTGGGGCCGAACTCCATCTCGAGCGGTTGCATCAACGTGAGCCGAACATGAATGCGACCGAGTTGTTGCTCGCAGAATCGCAAGAGCGCATGGCCTACGAGGTGATACCTGATGACGTAGAGACCGTCCTTGCCGTGGCTGATCGATACGATCTTGACGCATCGGTCATCGGTGAGATCACTGACGGGAACTTTGTCTGTCAGTTCGATGGGGAGCTCGTCGTTGATGTCCCTGCTGAACTCGTCGCCGATGGAGCACCGATGGAAGACCGTGTCGGGAGCACACCGAGTGAGCCGATCGTTGAGCGACCAACCATCGATCTCGACACCGCTGTCGAACGGGTGCTATCCTCACCGAATATCGGCAGCCGGCGGTGGGTCTACCGCCAATATGATCATGAGGTTGGAGTGCGGACGGCCGTCAGGCCAGGTGATGATGCGGCGGTGATGGCCATCCGTGAGGCAGATTGTGGTCTCGCTCTCGCCGCCGGAGCTGAACCCACCTGGACGGAGGCCGCTCCGCGACGTGGTGGTGCGGCGGTCGGCCTCGAACAGGCGGCAAACCTCGCGGTGAAGGGTGCCCGTCCACTCGCCGCGGTCGATTGTCTCAACGGTGGTAATCCCGAGAAACCTGACGTCTTTGGCGGATTCCGAGGAATCGTGAACGGACTGGCTGAGCTCTGTGCCGATATTGGGGTACCAATCGTCGGAGGGAACGTCTCGTTGTACAATGACTCTGAATACGGACCCGTCCCGCCGACACCGACGGTATTCATGATCGGTCGTACCCCTTCACTGGATATTCCGAGACTCTCGGCCGTGGCTGACGCCGATGTTGTGCTCCTTGGTGATCCCGTTGCTGCGGGAGCAGAGGGCCGACTCGGTGGTTCTGAGCTCTTCTCCATACTAGACGCAAACGGTCGCTTCCCAGAATTACCCGCGGAACCATCGACAACCCTCGATGCTCTTCTCGATGCCGCCCGGCACGAGGCGACGGTCTCCACTCATGATGTCGCCCACGGTGGTCTCATCACAGCGCTGGCTGAGATGGTGACCGATGAGACTGGCCTCGAGGTATCGCTCGATGGCAATGGGGATGCGATTGAGACGGCATTCCATGAGCGTCCCGCCAGGGCGATCGTTCAGACCACTGATGTCGAGGCACTAACAGTGGCAGTCGATGATCGATTGACCATCACTAATCTCGGCCATGGTATCGATGAGGGACGGCTATCAGCGACCTTCGCTGGGTCGTCGATCGAACTCGGTATCGAACAGCTGGATGATCTGCGGAGTACGATCGATCGGGCGCTGCATTGAGTTCTCACTGTCGCCAACGACACGCACTTTGTCAACCAGTGTGAACGGCCGTGTATGGTCGCGAAGGATTCTGCACCGTACTTCGGCGACGGCGATCCACTCCCACCGTTCGAACTGCTCGGGACCGATGGCCAACGTCACGCACTGTTGGACGTGGACACCGAACTGGCATTGCTCGTCTTCACCTGCAATCATTGCCCGTATGCCAAGGCGAAACATCCCCTGCTCAACCGTATCGCCGACGACTACGACGAGGTGACCGTCATCGGCATCAATCCGAACGACGCCGAGGAGTACCCCGACGATAGCTACGAGCGGATGGTTGAGGAGGTAGCAGACGGGATCATCGATTACGATCTGTACCTGCGAGACGAGTCACAGGATGTCGTGCGAGCGTATCAGGCCGTTTGTACACCAGATCCGTTCTTGGCCGAACGGGTCGACGGGCGCTTCGTACTTCGATACCAGGGACGACTCGATGATGCCCTCGACCCCGACGAGGAGGCGACTGAGTTCTACATCGAACAGGCGATCGATGCCCTCCTAGGCGGTGAATCGGTCGATCTCCCCTGGGATCCCTCTCGAGGCTGTTCGATCAAGTGGATCGAGTCATAG
>SKSH01000079.1 GCA_007118075.1 Halobacteriales archaeon | reverse complement strand
GGCTGAACACGCGGCAGCTGCAAGCGAGCATGCACGGCTTGCTGCAAAGAAAGCCGTCAAAAGAGAAGATTAGACCCAATAGGATTCCGTCACCATCACTTGGCATCAGTTACCGTCTCGCCGCTGCAAATGGCAATCGGCTGGTTTAGTCACTTGGTGGGATGATTATCCAGAAATGAAAGTACATTAGTCGCTTTCAAGTTCGACGTTGCCTAGTTCACGCAACTCCCTTGCTGTAAGCTCACCCTCGAGCAAGGCACTGAGATAGGTGATCAACTGTTCTGCTGCGAGCAAATCGGGGACGGTTACGTAGGTGGCTCCATTGTCCAAATATTCGATGGCGAGTTGCTTATCTGACGCACGAAGGATGAGATCGGGCTCGAATCCACGTGCCAACAATGCCCGAGAGAGAACCTCCGAGCTGGTAACGGAGACGATCAGCTCCGCTGCATTTCCATTCGCTTTCTCCCAAGTATAGTCCTCCATGGCATCTCCAAAGACATACGCCTGACACGTATCCTCGAGATCTTCAGAAAGTGCTGGATCATTTTCAATGACCACATACGGGTGATCCAATGCCTCACAGGTGGCGATGAGGCTGCTTCCCAGACGGCCAAACCCGACGATGATGACGTGATTTGTGAGCTCATCGGGCACCTTGCTGTTTTGATCAATCTTCTCATGGCTACCACTCAATAGTCCAATGCTGGCGATGAACCGATAGAGCTCTTCGTTGTACCGTTGAGTAAGTGTCGAGGTGATCATGGTGATTGCTGCGGCGAGAATGATCGCATCAAACACTGAATCAGCCAATAGGCCGAGGAGGAATGCTTCGATGGCGATGATGATGGAGAATTCACTGATCTGATCGGTGCTCAATCCGGTCAACGTAGCGGTCCTTGCTTCGAACCCACGATGGACCAATAGTAGGGTGGTAACCAACGGTTTCACGATGATGGCGAGGAAGACGAGAACCAGCACGAGGGCGAGCTTCTCGAGTGATTCCCCAAATTCAAGCTGAACGAATGGGACGACAACAAGCGCTCCGACGGTGGCGAAAAAGAGTGCGACGAAGAAGTCCTTGATTGAGCCAAGCCCATTGTACAACCCAGGAAAGGCGCCTGGATCATAATGGACCGCCAATCCTGCAGCGAAAGCACCAACCACAATCGGGACTTCAACGAAGGCTGCCGCGCCAATGAATACCGCCAACAGTGTGATAACACCGATAATCATCAACTCGTCCGATCCGGCTGCAAGCCTCGAGATGAACCCGAACACATATCGATGAACGAAGACGGCAGCGATGATGAACACCGCACCATACCCGATTTGAAGGACGATCGGATCGAGTTCAAGCACCTCTGCACCCAAGATAAGGATGAACCCAACCGCGAAGAGATCTTGGACGAATTGGATCGATTCGCCGAGGCGTCCACGGATTAAGTTCATTCGAATCTCCGTCTGAAGTAGCGCAGTCCCAACCATTGTCGATGATAAGGCAGCGGCGACCCCGAGGATGGTCGCTTCCAAATACGACACTCCGAGGATGACACCGAGGATGACACCGAGGATTCCTACCACGACGATCTGTCCGATCGCGGCGAACTCACTGTCAGCAAGTATTGAGTGAATGGTATCGAAATTGATGCTGACACCAAACATGAAAACGAGCAGTGCGATACCAAACTGGGCCAGTTCAAGCGCCGTTCCTGCATCGATGAACAGACCTGCGATGATACCAGCGATGATGAGTAGCGGTGCAACTGTTACATTGAACCGATTGGCAAGCAAGAGGAATGGAGCAGCGACAATGAAGATGATCGCGATCGCCGTGAGAAGTTCAGTCATCGAGTTTACCCTCAATTAGGTCATGAATGTGGGGGAACGGATCGGACTCAAGGAGGATCCCGGTATCACGACCGATCGATTCGAGGAAGCGATCTGGGGTCGTGAGATGATCCTCAAGGTACTTGCTGAGCCGTTTCGATGCCAACGGAACAGACTGTATGACGAAATCGGCACCCAGCTCATAGAACATGGAAGCCGTCGCATCAGATCGAGCTTCAAGGACAACAACGGCGTCCTCCTTGGTCTCTCTGAGAAGGATTCGACTGATCTCTGGGCTATCTGAGGAGGAGAGGACAAACGCAGCCTTCTTGAGTTCAACATCCTTGCGAATGGATGAACTACCGATATCGCCGAACACCACATCATAGCCTTCGTCGCTGAGGAGTTCGACGTGATCGGTACGACGGTCGACGACCACTAGCTGTTCGAAGTGGTCATCTAACAGGGAAAGAAGGTTTCTGGTCAGATCATCGTAGCCGATGACGACAGCATGGTCATTGAGTGTCCGTCTGTCCTCGGTGAAGGTTTTGTCCGCTTCGAGCCGAGAGATGTGAGGTTCGAATCGATCATACAGTTGGTCGCTGTAGGCGAAGAAGTAGACGGAGATTCCCATCGTGATCAACGCCAAGAGGGTGAGGAAACCAAGGATCTCAACAGCGATGAAGTCCCCAGCGACTGCGGCGACCCCAACGACTACACCGAACTCACTCACTTGGACCATGTAGATGCTACCGAGGAAGGTAGTTTCTCCATCGAACCGTTGCCAGTTGAGCAGAGTGTAGAAGATCACAAACTTCGCAATCATCAACACGATCGCCGCGATGATGGCCTCTTGCCAGTAGTAAAGAAGGTCGCTGGCGTCAAGGCGCAAGGCAACAGTCGCAAAGAAGATCATCACGAATAGATCGGTCAATGGATTTACCCGATCTTGTAGCTCTTTGCTGTAAGGTAGTTGTGCGATCGCAACGCCTGCGAGAAAGGCACCCATTTCAATCGATAGGTATGCCTCGATACCGACCGGTGCCAGGAATAGATTGATCTCATCGGAGATGAAGACGAAGAGAAATGCCCAGGCGATAGCGATGAGGAAGAACACCTGTTGATTATCGGCTATCCGTCTGAATATCGCTGGCAACGCATAGCGTGATGCTCCGAGTGCCAACGCAGAGACCAAGGCGACTAAGATGAGTACGACGACGAGGGTGGTTGCAACCTCGGCGATATCATCCGGCCTGCCGGCTGCCAACACAGCAAGGATGATGACCACCACTATATCCTGGGCGAGGAGGATTCCAACGTCGATCTTCCCATGGAGGGTAGTGGTCTGGCCCAGGTCCGTGAGCATCTTGATGACGACCGCTGTCGAGCTGTACATGACCGCCAGACCAATGATGATCGACTCGGACAGATCAAATCCGAGTAGCAACGACACACCAATACCGACCCCGGCAACAGCTGCCATCTGTGGTAACGATACCTTGACGATCGGTGCGAGGATATGGCTAACCTCATCGATCCGCATCTTGATCCCGAGTAAGAACAAGAGGAAGGCGAGGCCCAGTTCTGCGATCGTTTCTGTGAGATCGGTTGCCTCAACGAATCCGAACACAACCGGTCCGACAACTACCCCAGCGAGGATGTAGGCGATGACCGTTGGTTGTCCACTTTGCTTGGCAAGGAAACCAGCCACAGTGGCTGCGAGGAGGATAATCGCAAGATCCACTGATAGACTGACTTCCGTGACCATGTGCTATTGCAGAGATATCCATCTGTACGAGTGTTGATTGTTTCGGAACTGAAAATCAGTAAAACCATTCTGCTAGGATACCCCTTGAAGAGATTCTCTTGGTAACGCCTACCACTATTAGACTAGAATCACAGACGAGCGCTAGTCGATGGTTAAATTACCCGATACTACCCGAGATCGAACCGATCGAGCTGCATCACCTTCTCCCACGCATCGACGAAGTCGTATACGAACTGTTCCTCTCCATCCTCAGACCCATATACCTCGGCGATAGCACGGAGTCGTGCGTTCGATCCAAAGACGAGGTCGATACGGCTTGCTTCCCATACCAGTTCCCCCGTGTCACGATCTCGAAGCTCGAAACGGTCTTCGAATTCACCGATCGGCTCCCATGAATAATCCATGCTGAGGAGGTTGGTGAAGAAATCATTGCTCAACGTCCCCGGTCGATCGGTGAATACACCGAGATTCGAACCCTTGTAGTTCGCCCCCAACGCACGCATCCCACCGACGAGGACGGTCATCTCTGGTGGGGTCAGTGTCAGGAGATCGGCTCTATCGACAAGCAATTCCTCGACGGACCGTCCCCACTCATCTTCGTCACCGAGGTAGTTTCGAAAGCCATCAGAGGCCGGTTCAAGCCACTCGAACGACTCCACATCGGTCTGTTCTTGGGTGGCATCGTTCCGTCCAGGTTCGAAGGCCACCTCCACCTCATAGCCAGCGGCAGCCGCAGCTTTCTCGACGGCAACTGCACCACCGAGGACGATCAGGTCAGCCAGCGATACCCGTACGTCATCCGCTCGTGATCCATTGAAATCCGTCTTGATCTCATCATAAACCTCGAGAATAGCTGCCAGTTCCTCAGGTTCATTCACCTCCCAACTCCGTTGAGGCTCAAGTCGGATTCGAGCACCGTTTGCGCCACCACGCATGTCGCTGTCGCGAAACGTCGAAGCCGAAGCCCACGCCGTCTTGATCAGTTGTGATACCGTCAACTCCGAATCGAGAATCGTTGCCTTCAACTCTGAAATCTCCGCCTCACCAATCAGATCGTGGTTCACCGGGGGGATAGGATCTTGCCAGAGCAGATTCTCCTCAGGTACCTCAGGCCCGAGGAATCGGTCTCGAGGACCCATATCCCGATGGGTCAACTTGAACCATGCTTTCGCGAAGGCCTGTTCGAACGCGGCTGGATCGTCCCGGAACTGCTCGATGATCGCACGGTACTTCGGATCTCGTTTGAGGGCGATATCCGTCGTCAGCATCATCACATCCTCCCGCTCAGTAGGATCTTCAACCCCTGGTGCCGCCTCATCGAGTTCGCCGTTTTGGGTTGTCCACTGCCATGCACCACCAGGGCCCTTCTCTGGCCACCACTTGAAATTGAGCAGGTTGTCGATGAAGCTCATATCCCACTGGATTGGCGTGGTGCTCCATGGCCCTTCGATACCACTTGTAATCGTGTCGGCACCCTTGCCGGTGCCATAATCGCTCTCCCAACCGAGTCCCTGCTGTTCGATCGGAGCCGCTTCGGGATCAGGCCCGAGATGTGAATCATCTGCTGCACCATGGGTCTTTCCGAAGGTGTGACCGCCAGCAATGAGCGCGACCGTCTCCTCGTCATTCATCGCCATTCTGGAAAACGATTGCCTGATGAAATCTGCCGCTGCTTCAGGATCTGGCTCACCACCGGGTCCTTCAGGATTTACGTAGATTAGTCCCATGTGGTCTGCTGCGAGCGGGCCCTCGAGATTGCCCTCCTCGTCGTGACGCTCGTCTGCGAGCCACTCCTCTTCTGGACCCCAATCTACGCCTGCATCAGGCTCGAAGGCATCTTCCCGACCGCCAGCGAATCCATACGTTTCGAATCCCATCGACTCGAGGGCGACATTCCCGGCGAGTATCATCAGATCTGACCACGAAAGGCTTCGGCCGTACTTTTGCTTGACCGGCCAAAGTACCCGTCTCGCCTTGTCGAGGTGGATGTTATCCGGCCAGCTATTGAGTGGGGCGAAGCGCTGGTGCCCACCACCAGCGCCACCTCGGCCATCGATGGTGCGGTATGTTCCTGCACTGTGCCACGCCATCCTGATGATGAGCGGTCCGTAGTGACCATAATCAGCTGGCCACCACTCCTGTGACGTCGTGAGTGCTTGCTCGATATCCACCTTCACCTCATCGAGATCGAGTTGTTCGAATGCATCGGCGTAATCGAAGTCATCACCAATAGGATCGACGAGCCGAGCATTCTGGTCGAGTGGCGACAGATTCAGCTGATTCGGCCACCAATCATGATCAGATCCAGGCATACGAGAACATACCCTCGATTACCTCTTAAGATTTTCAATTCGGGAAAGAGACTTGGCCACATCGGAAACAATCTGAACAAAACAGCAATGATAGTTTGTCTATAGAGATATTCCCTACCTCCAACGTAGTCAGCACTGACTCAAATAGACCGTGGAACTTGTGGTTTGCAACATAAATTGGCAGGTTTGAATGAAGCTCGTATTCAGTTGAACGTGCGGGTTCTCTCTCAAGAGATGCTGCTCATCGTAACTCAAGTTGATAACATGGGTCATAAGAATCTGAACTGTGGAGTCGATGAACAGATGAGACCATATCGAACTGGTCACCAATGACATGAAACGGAACGACACTATGTGACACCAGTTCAGTGAAATTTGCCATTCATACTTAGGTGCAAATGTGGTTGGTTTTGACGCCTTACCGTTTTGGTAATATCGCTACGAACTCTTCTGGACCGAGTTGATTCACCTCGTATCTATCTACATCGAAGGAGTCGACCTCAGCTGCCATCTGATAGTACAGAGGTGCTGGTTCGTGATCATTGATGATTGTGAGCGTTTCGCCGCTTTCGAGCGAGTCAAATGTCTCAAAGATCAACGGATGTCGCTTCGCGGGTGGGAGGTCACGAAGATCAAGGGTATTGTCTGCCATCAGGGTGGCCTATGCACTACAGGACCCTCACCATTGTGTCGAACCTGTTCGGATGGCTCCCCATCCAGTATCAGAATTCGTTGCTCATTCTCCACGACAACCGAACGATCGGTGTGATATCAACTCGGGGAATCCTTGCAATATCATCGTCGGTTGCTATCATTTGTGGTAATTGTTGCCATAGAACTAAATGGTACCTGAGGAACAATGGTTGTCAATGAGCGACCGGATTCAGATCCTCCACGTCGATGATGAGGAGGACTTCCTTGAAATTACCCAAACATTCCTCGGTCGACTCAATGAGTCCTTCGAGGTAGAGACCATCACCTCGGTCCCGGATGCAATCGAACAGATCGAGATAATCTCCTATGATTGTATCATATCCGATTACGACATGCCCACGATGTCCGGCTTGTCGTTCTTAGAGGCGGTCAGGAAACGCGATCCGGATGTGCCGTTTATTCTGTTCACCGGTAAGGGGAGCGAAGAGGTCGCGAGTCAGGCTATATCGGAAGGTGTCACCGATTACCTGCAAAAGGAGACAGGCTCAGAACAGTTCGAGGTATTGGCCAATCGGATCGAGAACATCGTTGATCAGTACCGGGCTGAACGTCGTGCCGAACAACAAGAACGGCTGTTGACAATCCTTCGTGATGTCAACCAAGCACTGGTGTCGGCAACCTCTGTTGAGGAGATTGAGCATCGTATAACGGAAATCATCGCCGATGCATCGCCGTATCGATTTGCATGGTTCGGTCGGTATGACAAAGAGCATTCGCGAATCGTGCCAAAAGCAATCTACGGTGATACCGATCTACAGTTCCAACCAATACGAATTACATCTCCAGACAGCGATGACCTACTTTCGGCACTTGACGAACGGGATATCAAGGTGGTTGGGGAGCCCTCCGGAATCCTAAAACGGATAGAGGAAACCGCTGGCACCATCGACTGTCAATCGCTCGTTGTCGTTCCCTTGGATTACCAGCAAGAGACTCATGGGTTCATCGTGGCCTATACCTCAGACCCTGAGTTGTTCGATATATCAGAAATGTCGATGCTCGATGAGGTAGCGGGAGATATTGCCCAAGCATTGCATGCGGTAACCGTCAGAAGAGAACTGCGAAAACACGAGACCGCTGTCGAGGCGGTCCCAACGGGAGTGTTCCTTCTCGATGAAGGTGCAACAATCGATTTTGTCAATGAACGAGGAGCGGTGTTGTTTGGGTACGAACCAGCGGAGTTGATTGGCGAATCATTCCAATTGCTCATCGACCAAGGACTTGTGGACGCGGATATCATCGAGTGGTACGTAGCAAGTCTCAGAGAACTCCTTTCCTCATCCAACCCAAAGAACGAGGCAGTTACTGAGCGAACAGTCAACCCTGAAGACGGTGATCCACGTAAGGTCGAGGTGCATATCCGGCTTCGGCCGTTCAAGGATGAGTTTCGCGGCACGGTCGGTGTGCTACGTGACGTAACCGAACGACGAGCATACGAAGATATTATCAAGAAGATACACGCCCAGGCAACGGGACTGTCGGAATGTACGACCCGAGAGGAGGTATACGAAAAGACCCTCACCGCAGCAGAGGATCTCTTGGCGTTCGATCAAGCCGTCATCTCCATCGAATCCCAAGATTTCCTTCGCGTCGAAGCCACGACCGAAGGAGTACCAATCGAAGATGGAACTGGATTCTCCATCGATGAAGGCGTTGCCGGGAAGACCTATCGAAACCAGAAGTCATATCTCCATAACGACGCCGCATCGGTAGCTGATGCAAAGCCTCAAACTGAGGTCGGATCGGCATTGAGCATCCCGATTGGACAGTGGGGCGTGTTTCAGGTCATCGATCAGGAACCATATAGCTTCGATGAGAGCGACCTCGAACTCGCACAATTGTTGATCCGTCATACCGAGAATATGCTGAGCTTACTCGATCGAGAAATCGAGATAGAAAACGAACGAGATCGCTTCAAAGCCCTCTTTGAAAACTTCCCCGAACCGACGCTATCGTACGAATTCATCGATGGAAAACCATACATCAAGACTGTCAACGAAGCATTCGAACAGGTGTTCGCCTGGGATGAACCAACTGTGAGCGGTAAACCGGTGGACGATCTCCTGGTTCCAGAGGACAAACAGGAAGAAGCTGAAGCGATCGATGCCGAAGTCAAGGCCGGAAAGTTCGTTGACACCGAACTCAAGCGACGTACTGCTACCGGGGAACGATGGTTCTGGTTCCGAAACATCAACATGCCAGCCTCAGATCGTGTTGATGGATATGCCATCTATACTGATATCACCGATCGGAAACAGCACCAGGAGGCATTGGAACGTGAGCGTGATCGACTCTCTTCCTTGATCGAGGCTATCCCGGAACCGATTGTACTCGAGGTAAAGCGGGACGGAGTACCGATCATCGATCGAGTCAACCCTGCGTTTGAGGAAATTTTCGGCATCGATGAATCGATCGCAATGGGACGTTCGTTGAACGAATTAATCGTGCCTGAAGATAAGTTGACAAAAGCGATCGAAGCCGATGAACGGGTCATGGCCGGAGAAGATGTCTCCATCGAAACCAAGCGGCTCACCAACGAAGGTCTTCGTGACTTCATCTTGCGGTCTGTTCCATTTGGTAAGGTAGATGCTGAACTCGAACGGGGTTCATTCACCCTCTATACCGATATCACCGAACGGAAACAACGAGAAGCGACGATCCAAAACGAACGTGATCTGCTTGCTGCGCTCTTTCAGGCCGTTCCAGAGCCATTGATCCACGTCGAACACGAGGGGAACGATTTGCTCATCAGACGGGTTAACGATGCCTTTGAAGAGGTATTCGGGTTCAGTGAAGCGGAAATTAGTGGCGAAATGCTCGACAAGTTCATCGTTCCCCCAGACGAGCTTGATGTGGCAGCGGAGATCAATCGAAAGGCTATCGCTGGCGAACAGTATGTTCGAGAGGTGAAACGGAGGACAGCCAACGGGCTGCGATCTTTTCTCCTATCGACTGCACAGGTCGGTCGACGAGCAGGACGAGTCGAATCTGTCGGGACGTACGTTGACATCACTGAACAAAAGCAACAGGCAGCTGAACTCGAATCGCAACGACAGAAGATCAAGGGTCTGTACGAGGCAGCGATCGAAATCGGTGCCTCGGATGTGGCCGAGATCGTTTACGAACAGATCATACACGCTGCTGAGACGATTCTCGATTACGATCTCGCACGAGTTGCCGTTATTGAGGAGGATTCACTTCAAACCGCGATCACCTCCAGGGATCTTGAACAAGCAACTGATACGGCACATCCACCAATCGAGGGAGATGGCTCCGTTGCAGCACAAGTGTACCGAACCGGTGAAGCGATTCTCATCGATGATCTTAGACAGAGTAACCAGACCTCGATCGAGGGACCGTACCTATCGGCGATCACAGTCCCAATCGGCGATCACGGGGTCTTTCAGGCCATCTCAGAGGAGATCGATGCATTCTCAGAAGATGATCTTGAACTCGTTGAACTCTTCACGGCACATGCAGCTGAAGTACTCACCAGGATCGATCAGACGTCCAAGCTCGAACAACGATCAGAAGAAATTCGACGTCAAAATGACCGCCTTGAACGATTCGCCAGCATCGTCAGTCACGATCTTCGTAACCCGCTCATGGTCGCCAGCGGCCACATCGAGTTGGCGAAGGATGAGGTCGAGCATGAGATGCTCGAAGAAGTGGAACGCGCACATAATCGAATGGATGCCATTATCGACAATCTGCTCGATTTCGCCAAAACTGGCCACGATTCGGTTGATTTGGAGAGGGTTCAGCTGAAGGAGAGTATCAAAAATTGTTGGACGTCAGTAGGCAGTAGAACTGCAGACCTCACGGTCGATATCGACCACGATATCCAGGCAGATTCTGAGCTCATCAAGCACCTCCTCGAGAACCTCCTTGTCAATGCTGTCGATCATGGTGGGCAGGAGGTATCCATCCATTGTGGTGCGTTAGAGGACGGGTTTTTCATCGAGGATGATGGTCCGGGGATTCCACCAGATGAACAAGCGTCGATCTTCGAACCTGGCTTCTCAACCGAGCCTGACGGAAACGGGTTTGGACTCGCAATCGTAGCCGAGATCGTCGAGGCCCACGGTTGGGCGATTGAGGTTACAGACGCCGAACACAGCGGAGCTCGATTCGAGATCTGTCGTGTGACCATCGTCGACTAAATGAGCTGATCTTGACATCGGACTGGCCCGATCTGAACGTTCCTCACTGATCAATGGACCAACGCATCAATCATCGACTGCAGGTGACCAAGCTCTTCGCGATTGATGGTGTGTCCCATCTGAGGGTAGATGCGTTGGTTGACGTCGCCGTTGAGCTGTTCGAAAACCTCTGAGGTCTCAACGACTCGTTCAAGTGGGATATGTGGATCCCGGTCACTGCAACCGATGAACACAGGCATCTGTTGTAGGTCACCGGTATATTCAGCTGGGTCGATTGACTCACCGATAAGCCCCCCACTGAACACCACCAATCCACCATACCGTCGAGGATGCCTGGCTACATATTCGCTCGCGAGGCAACCACCTTGTGAGAATCCGGAGATTGCGATCGAATCAGTAGGGATATCGGCCGACATCACCTGCTCGACGAGTTCTTCAATCAGTTTCAGCCCCGAGGTACGTCCTGGTTCGTTCGTCTCAACCGGTGCCATGAATGAGTTCGGATACCAGGCATGATTCGCAGCCTGTGGCGCGAGGTATGAGATGTCGATGGTGCCAAACTGATTGACGAGATCGAGCATCCCCTCCGCCCTTGCTCCCCTACCGTGTATGAGAATGACGGCAGCGGAGGCATCCACAAGGGGTGGGCCAGCGGTTCGAATTGGTTGATCACCATGTGGATCATTCATCACCAGTGATAGTGTTTGCCCCCGGGTCATTCTATCGGTTTGACGAACAAACGTACCGGATCAATCCGCGAACTGTTCCTCAAGAACGATGTTGATATCCTCACCCTTGCTCTCACCAGGGAGGATGTCCGCGAGAACGGCACCGAGTGCCGCGGATGCCCAGATAATGGTCGCCCGTGAGAGAGATTCGAGTGTCGTTGGATCACCTTCATGGAGCCGACCCCACAGGAACATCATCCCAGCCGCACAGGTGAACGAGATGACAAGTACGCCAACGAGACGTCGAGGGAGGATCCCGAATATGGGCTCTGAGATGACGACCTCCCTGAAATCGACAGCATAGAGCAATCCAGTCGTGACCAAGAGCACAAATACCAGATTTGCAACGAAGAAGATCGGGATCGGACCGACCGTATGGGTCACGAACCATGCAGCTATATCGAAGACACCATCCTCAACCAACAGCGGTAATGAAAATACGAGACCACCTACGAAAGCCTCGCCCATGTCACGGCTGGTATACTTATTGATTGTAGACGTGCCAGGAACGTACTGGAGCATCGATCTGACACGCTGTACTTCCGCACGTTCTCGATCATCGGAGACGGTCTCCTCAAGGACATCCAACTGAGTGAGCACCTCATCGATGTGGATGTTCTTCCTGGTGACCTCCGGCACCTCGCTGTCATGTGATGACATATTCAACCAATTGATGCCTCATCATTTTGGTGTAGTGGTTCGTACAATCGATATGGCCACACCGATCGCTGCCATCAGGCAGATCATCCTCGCCAGGAGGGAACAACAGCCACCTCCTCCGAAGAATCTCCAGTCCTATCGACCGATCTACCGAGAGATACTCGAAACCGTCCATGAGATCGGTGGTGAACCGGTGGTCGATATGCTAACCGAATGGATCATCGAAGAGACCAAATCAACTGGAGAGCTCCCTCCCCCGACAGCAGTCATCACACACGCCAGAAAGATCATCAACGAACTTGAAGCAGAGATCCCGGAGGATTCGGTGTTGCAAGCCACATGAATGGCGAATAAATGAATGTAATCGGTGTGGAAATTCAAAATAGTTTCATAAATTAAGTGATATCGAGGAAGCACTTTACCATTCGAACTCTTCTATCGCGTATGCACGAACTGGATGAAACCGATATCCAAATCTTGCACCTCCTCATCGAAGATGCAAGGCGACCTTATCGCGAGATTGCCGAGCAGGTCGATTTGTCTGCACCAGCCGTATCTGATCGGATCGACAGGCTACGTGAGCTGGGCATCATCAGGCAATTCACGATCCATCTTGACCGAGATGCGATAGCCAACGCGACATCGTACCTGCTCGAACTTACTCCTGCCCCTGCGCAAGTTACAACCATCAGTGACGCTCTCGGTGAACTCGACGAGGTTGAGGACCTCTTTCAACTCGGTGATGGTCGGATCGTTGTGCATGCTCATCTGCCCTCAGCAGATGCGATCAGTTGGCTTGATGCCGCGATCGATCTCGATCTGTTAGTAGAGGTATCGATACAGGAGATTGTCACCCATCACGAATATCTTGGTATCCCACCTGTCGGGTTCGATCTCTCGTGTGTGGTCTGTGGAAACGACGTCGATACCGATGGGGAGATGGCTCGATTCGGAGATGAGATCAAAGCATTCTGTTGTGAGTCTTGCCTCGGTCGATACGAGGCACAGTACGAATCACTGGCTGATGGTGTCTGAGCTCTCAGTCTCTGGTGATAGTTCAACCGAGCAGTCAACCAAGTTGAACCGAGCAATCGGTGATTCCGACTTAGAATCGTGGTCGCACGACAAGCCGATTCATTTGCTCAACGAATCGGCCTCATCAGACACCGTAACAGATTCGATGGGAGATCGTCATCTGCAGAATTGCGTATCCATCTAATCAGGTGGTGGCTTCGATACAGATACACCGTTTTCCAGGCCAAAATCAGTGAAGAACGATAAGTCGGTAGACTCAAGCGATGATGGCGACGTTCAACGTGTATGCGGAATCGGTGGCCGACCGAGGTGACGACTGGTACCCACGGTTGGTTTGATCGATTCGGTATCTCGTTGAACCGATCGATCCATCCTGCCATCTTCTCTGAAGGCACGGATTCTCCGCCATTTGACGCACACTTAGCGTCGATAGAGATAAATCAGGTACCCCTCGATCAGCAGGCATTTCACGAAATAATCCTCGACACCCTCGAAGGTAACCGGTCGATCGGTTACCTGCTCCGAGGCGAGTTGCAGGCAGATCGACCGACCATCATATATCACCATGGTATCGGAGAAGTCCCGTTCCATTCGAGTTTTTACCGGCTCCTCCAGCCGAATCAGCTCGCGTTCGATGCGAATCTGATTGCCGTCCGAGCTCCATTCCACCGAACCGTTCATGGGGTCGGGAGAGGAACCGCGTCGGTGTCCAACGTCCTCTCGATGCTAGCGGCATCAGTCGAACTCATCGAAGCACTCCAGACAGCAATTCGATCCTCAATCGATCAACCGGTCATCGTGGCAGGAATTAGCCTCGGTGGGGTCGTCTCCTCCCTTCACCACATCCAGTATGGGAGTGCTGATCGATATGTCCCGATACTTGCTGGGCTGGCCCTTGACGATGTCTTCTTCAACTCCGCATTACAGCCACTCGTCGCCGAGCTCACCGACGTGCAGCGACGGTCGGTGCAACACCGACTCAATTTCGTCGATGCGTTCGCTGAGACGAATCCTGCGGGTGTCCACCCAATACTAGCGAGAGATGATCGAATCGTTCGGTATCCGGTACAAGCAGACTCGTTTAATGGTCGGCCAATCGTGACCATCGATGGCAGTCATCTATCTGCATCGATATCGAGTCGATTGTTGCGAGAGCACTTATCCAACGTAGTCACTCTGACACAATACACCTAAATCAGTACAACGGTGTCAGCGTTTCAATACAGGTCAAACGGTAAGATCGTCCTTGTTCAGGTAGCTTCGGTGGCTGCCAGAACCTCCCGGTATCGATTTCGAATCGTAACCTCACTGATGTTGGCAACCTCGGAAATCTCAGCTTGCGTAAGTTCCTCACCGGTGAGCTTCGCAGCCGCATAGATGGCACTTGCGGCAATGCCAACGGGATGTTTCCCGCTGTGAACACCCTGCTCGATGGCATCACCAATCAGTTCGCGTGCCAACCGTTCGGTCTCATCGCTGCAGCCGAGGCTTGACGCATAGCGGCCTATGTACTCGACGGGGTTCGTCGGTGGTACCTCAAGCTCGAGCTCACGTATGAGATATCGGTAGGTGCGTTTGATCTCCATGGAATCGACACGGCTCACCGCCGATACCTCATCTATCGATCTAGCGATTCCATCGAGCCTGGCGGCTGCATATAACGCTGAGGTGGCCATGCCTTCGATGGAACGACCTGGCAGCATATCGTTCTCAAGCGCCCGCCGG
>SKSH01000063.1 GCA_007118075.1 Halobacteriales archaeon | reverse complement strand
TGACACGTATTTGCCTGAAGAGCACACATCTCGATACGTATGGTGGAGCACATCTGGGAGGACTTGTTGAGCGAGCAAGACAAGCAGGTGATCACCGCTGCCGGCTACGACGAAGGTGGTGCTGCCTCATGGGAATCACGTGGGGTGGGCGACAACCCGGTTGTTCTCGTGATCGACATGCAACGGCTCATCGTGGGAGAGGATGTCCCAATCCTCGAGGCAGTCAAGACACATCGTACTGCCATGGGGCATATCGCATGGGAGGCGATGGACCACATCAGTGAGTTCCTCGACACCGCCAGGGAGTATGGGCATCCGGTGTGGTACACCCGTGTCGTCCCATCGAGTTACGAAGATCCACACCACGAGGATCTCGACATCGTCGAGCCCATCGTCCCAAAACCGGGAGAACCGGTCATCGATAAGACATACGCGAGCGCATTCTACGGGACAGATCTCCTCTCGCGGCTCGTGCGAGAGGGGATTGATACGGTTGTCATCGTCGGGAACTCGACGAGTGGGTGTGTCCGAGCATCTGCCATCGATGCACAGCAAAACGGCTTCGATGTCATCCTGCCTCAGCAGTGTGTTTTCGACCGCATCGAGGCATCCCACAAGATCGGATTACTCGACCTTTGGATGAAGTACGCCGATGTAGTCGACGTCGACGAGGCCGTGGAATACCTCTCGTCGGTAGACCGATGAGCTACGATCTCGTCGTCTCAGGAGGGACGCTCGTCAACGCCCACGGGCGGATGGACGCAGATATCGCCATCGAGGAGGATTCCATCGCAGCGATCGGCAAACGAGGCTCCTTCGGCGGAGATCGCATCATCGATGCATCCGACCGGTACGTCCTCCCTGGCGCGATCGATCCACACACGCATCACGGAATCTACAACTCACTCGCTGCGGATGGGGACACCGAGAGTCGGTCCGATCTTGTCGGTGGTGTCACCACAATTGGCAACTTCTTCCGGCGACCGGGTCCCTACACCGAGATCATGGCGGATTACTTCGAGGAAGCAGAGGCAAACTACCGCCACGATTATTTCTTCTCACTCGGCCTGCTCAGCTACGAACACATCGATGAGATCCCTCAAATCGTCGATGAGCTCGGAATTACTTCGTTCAAGTGGTACATGAACTACAAGTACGTCGCCACTGAGAAGTTCGGCGTCGATTGCGAGATGCGCGACGACTGGGGTGACGCATTCATCCAAGCGCTGGCCAACCTCGATGTCCCAACCACGTTGGGTTATCATTCAGAGAATGTGGAGATCACGAGTGCACTCGGGGAAAATCCGTACCTCGAGGTCGAGCGGGATGAGAACCAGGAGTATCGAGGATATGAAGCGCTTGTCGAATCCTTCCCGGACTATGCTGAGACACAGAGTATGATCGCTGGAGCTGCACTCGCACGCCAGCACGACTACGATGGATTCTATGCCGTCCACATCTCAGCTGGCCGGACCGCAGACGAACTCGCGAAGCTCCAGTCGTCTGGGTGGTCCATCACCGGTGAGACCTGTACCCACTATCTCACGCTGACAACGGAGGAATGCGACGAGCGACACAATGTTAATCCACCGGTCCGCTCAGCGCGTAATCAGGAGATTCTCTGGCAGCGAATCGCAGATGGTACGATCTCAACAATCGGTACCGACCACTGCGCGAATCTCGCCGAAGACAAGATCGGTGACGATGTCCCAGACAGCCTACCAGGATTCCCTTCGACGGCGACGATGCTCCCACTCATTCTTTCAGAAGGAGTGAATACTGGACGAATCAGCCTCGAACGAGCGGTCGCTATCACGAGTACGAACACAGCGAAGGCATGGAACCTCTACCCACAGAAGGGCTCACTCGAAGTCGGAACCGACGCTGATCTCGTCGTTGTCGACCTCGACGAAACGAGGACCGTCACACCAGAAGTTCTGCAGAGTTCGGCTGATTACTCGCCATATGAGGGCCGAGAGATCACTGGTTGGCCAACGCACACGATTGCGAATGGAGCGGTCGCATACGAGGATGGAGAGGTCCTCGCCGAGCCAGGGACTGGCTCGCACATCGATCGTCCCATCTAGTTAGATCACCTACGTAATTGTTCACCCAGCTCGCGCACTGGTCGATCCTGTATCGCTAGTAATGCATCGGCGACTGTACGGGTATCAGGATTCGACAACCCGACCGCGAGGATCGTCTCGAGCCGATCGAGGAATGCCGCATCATCAAACGGTTCACGATAATCCCCACGAGGGAAGCGTCGCTCGGCTGATTCACTTCGACCATCCTCATACACAATCCTGACACGAGCGCCCCAATCCGCTGGAAACCGTTGTTCAAAGTCATCGTCGATGCTGATGGAGACGCAGTCAGCGGTTTCTTGGACAACTGGATCGGCGATCGATTCCGGGGAGAAATCATCGAAGGTAGGCACCCCTCGATGGAGGAAGGTAGCAAGCACATATGGGATGGAGAATTTTGCCCCAGTTGGTGTCGTCGGATGTCGGTGATTCATGTCGGCTGCGTTCGCGAACGTCTCCACATCGATGGCGGTGATCCCCTCAGGGTTGACCCCGGTTCCGAGGTCACGAAGCGCGTCGAGCGGGGGATGTGTGTATCGGCAAGAAGGATAGGGCTTGAAGTACGCCTCGGTTACCGTCCACCGCTCCCCGAGCTCGTCGAACCGTTCGGTGAAACCACCATCGACGAGCGTCTCGAACGGTTCGTAGATCCGCTGAATCGTCGAGGGAGAACCAGCGAATCCAGCGGATGCCAGTTTTCCGATGAGAACACCGGTGGCTGCTGATGCACCGGCGGTCAGATTACGTGATGGTGGACCCTCACGGTATGGATCGTACATCGATACGACCGACCGATTCGCACCTAGAAGGAACGCATCCATCGCATGCGTCCCAGAGGGATGTGCTACTAACGACGTTGCCACTGCCGGTCCGACCGTCGTCCATGTCGAGTGGGGATTCCTGAGAAGCCACGGGGAGTCCTCGTTGATGTGTGCTTTGAGGGCAAAGAGGGCATGCTCGATCCGAGTACACAGTTCATATGATTTTGCGACTGCGTCGATGAGTACCTCACCATCGACATCGTAATCTTCCGCACTCGCGAATGCACCAGTGACAATCCCAGCCCCGACGTGGCCTCCGGTGTTGTGCCCCTCTTCGATCTCCTGTGCAATCGCTGCGGTCCCATTTAGGCCAGCGGCGTGGACAGCATCGGTAGTCCGGTTCGTACCGAGTACAGTCGCCTCACCGTTGGGAAGGTTGACGGTGGACCACACCGGGGGATAATCGTCGAACTGCGATCCGGCGACGGCCGCGGCGATGACGTCAGCTACGACCCTCGTCGCTGCCTTTCGAGCCTCTACTGGCGGTGTCCCCTGGAGGAAAGCATCCACCAACTGCTGCCAGCGTGCATCACTGGTACCAGCGGCATCGTCCAGTACCTCATCGCGGTTATCCATCGTCGGGTCGGTCATTATCTGTCGCGTGGTACCGGCCGCCGAAAGCGTATAGCTATTCCGGCAACACGAGGGCATTTAGGTTACCGCATCCCCATTGGTGAGGATATGGTCGAAACACCGCGTTCGGTCGTCGAGGAATTCTTTGATCGGATGGCAGATCCAGAGGACAGAGCCACCGTCGGCGAGCTTTTCGCTGATGACGCGATCATCACTCTCCCTGGACAACGCTTCGCAGGAGACGCGGCTGCCGAGGAGATGCTCTCCTGGTTGGCTCCTCGCTATAAATGGGTGCAAAAAGAATTCGGTCAGTGGATCGAGACCGGTCCATTCGTGATTAGCCAAGGGACACTCTATGGGATCAACAACAATGGTGATCGCTTCGAGGATATCCGTTACGTCGATGTATACGTGGTCGAGGACGGATTGATCAGTCAGGTCGACATCTACAATGATCTGGCTGCGACGGGGGTTCTCGAGTGACTGAACGGACTGGAGTACTCTTCTCGACTCGCGATGATCTCGACCTGGTGGTGCTCGCCGAGGAGCTCGGTTATGAAAGTGTCTGGACGGCTGAAGGTCAGGGGAAGACGGCATTCGGTAAGCTCGAACGGTGGGCCGCGGGGACCACCGAGATCAAGCTCGCCACAGGTATCGTCAATATCTTTGCACGCACTCCGGCCTCGACCGCACAATCGATCGCGACCCTCGACGCACACGCAGATGGCCGGGCGATCCTCGGACTCGGGGTCGCACATCCCGACGTGGTCGAGGCGTTCCACGGTGTCACCTTCGATAGACCGTTATCTCGCCTCGAGTCGTATGTCGAACTCGTCAGGCGGTATCTTCGCGGTGATACCACCACCTACGAGGGTGAATTTTTTACACCAACCCGGACGCGGTTTTGGGACGCCTTCGAACCGGTACGAGAGGAGATTCCGATCTATAACGCCGCACTCGGTCCGGGAAACGTCAGGTTGACGGGTGCCAGGTTCGACGGCTGGCTACCGAACCTTTACCCCCTCGAGCAGTTTAGCGAAGCACTCGGATGGCTCAAGACAGGTGCTGGTCGAGCGGGTCGCACGGTGGAAGACATCGATGTGGCGATGTACCTTCTCGTAGCGGTTGACGATGATCCCGAGGTGGCACGCGACAAGGCTCGGGCACACATTGCGTACTATCTCCACGATATCCCTGGTTACTACGGTCGCGTCGCGGCAGCCGCCGGCTTTGCAGACGAGGTCGAACGTGCAGAGCAAGCTAGCTCTACTGCTGAGGCAGCGGCAGCCATCAGCGATGCATTCGTCGACCACCTATCGGTGACAGGAACCCCTGAGGACGTCAAGGCAGGTATCACGTCATTCCGCGATGCCGGTGTTGGACTTCCAATCATCAGAGCACCTGTTGGTGCAAAACGTTCAGAAGTTCAAAGGATGCTCTCGGTATGCGCACCACGGTGAACACCCTTATATTGACCCTCGATATCGGCTGTAGCATGCACGATGACCACCGTTGATCTCACCATCACTGATGCCAAGATCGTGACCGAGGCGGAGATCATCGAAGGCGGCGTCGCCTGTGATGACGGCCGGATCGTCGCCATTGAAGCATCCGAGGAACTGCCGGAGGGTGAGCGAGTGATAGATGCAGCCGGGGAGTACGTGCTCCCTGGATTTGTCGATCCACACGTTCACCTCGGCCGACGTGATTTGGGATTTCCTGAGCAGCTGCCCATTGATTTCGAGACAGAGACCCGTGGAGCGCTCCACGGTGGTGTCACGACGATCATGAACTTCATCGAGCATGGTGATCCATACCTCCCACACTGGGACCGGTTCATCGAGATCGGAGAGGATCGATCGTACGTCGACTTCGTACACCATGCCGTCATCAGTCATGAACATCACATCGGAGAGATTAAGGGACTAATCGACCGTGGCGTCATCTCGTTTAAGATGTTCTTCAACATGTACAAATACCATGATATTGACATCGAGCCGTGCGAGGTCGATCGAGTCCTCCGCGTGCTTGAAATCCTCTCCAATGCGCCGGAGACGATCGCCATGTTCCACTGCGAGAACGCAGAGATTCAACGGCTGATGGAACAACGAATGCGCGATGCCGGACGGTCTGATCTGGTTGCATGGCGCGAAGCGTCACCACCGATTGCAGAGGCCATACAGGTCGATCAGGTCGGAAGATTAACCAAGTTCAGTGGTGCCAGATCGTATGCTGTACACATCTCATCTACAGAAGGAGTCGACACGCTGGCAAGGTATCAGGCGGCAGGTGTCCCGCTCGTAGGTGAGACGCTCGTGACGTTCCTTGTGAACACCGCAGACGAGGACATCGGTGTATGGGGAAAGGTTTCACCCCCACTTCGTGACGAGCAGCATCAGCAACGACTGTGGGAGGCCGTCAGGTCAGGAGTTATCGAACACGTCGGGACCGATCACATCGCCACCAGTAAAGAGGTCCGAGAGGGTGGTGAGGGTAAGTACGGTAATATGTGGGATGCCCCACCTGGTATTCAACCCGGACTCGAATTCTTCCTCCCGATGATGTTGACCGAAGGGTATCATGAAGGGCGCATCACGATGTCTCGCCTAGTCGAAGTATGTGCGACGAACAACGCCAAACGATTCGGTCTCTATCCACGAAAGGGAGTGATCGCCGAGGGATCCGATGCAGATCTCGTAATCGTCGATACCGATGCCACGATGACAATCGACGACGACTTCTTCCACACGAGAGAACCGCGATGGTCCTCCGTGCATGGCCGTGAGATCAAAGGACTGCCCTCCCACGTCATCCTCGGTGGGGAAATCGCCATACACCACGGTGAACGACTCGTCGAGCCCGGTATCGGGAAATATCTCACTCGCGGGCAGGCCAAATGAACCGACTGTTGGCACCGGAGTCGATCGCCCTCATTGGTGCATCGGGTGATGAGACGAAACTCTCCGGTCGCCCTCATCGATACCTCGAGAAGCATGGGTACGCGGGCGAGCTATACTTCGTCAACCCGAACCGGGATCGCATCGATGGAGAACACTGTTACGACTCGGTGGCAGAGCTACCGGCCGTTCCAGATCTCGCGATGGTGCTCGTTCCCGCGGCATTGACGCCAACGATCGTCACCGAGTGTGCTGACGTCGGGATCCCGTACGCCATGATCATCGCCTCTGGATTCAGTGAGGTAGATGGGGATGGTGCATCGCTCGAGAAACGTCTCATCGAGATTGCCGACGAACATGGCATCAGATTGCTTGGTCCCAACTCCGAGGGGCTGCTCAACCTCCCCAAGGCAACCGCTGCCACCTTCTCGTCCATCTGCAAGCGTGACGTGCTCCATCCAGGACCGGTCGGGTTCATCTCTCAAAGTGGGGCATTCGGTGGAGCCATGTTCCAACTTGTCCAGGACGAGGGAATCGGCGCAAGCTCATGGATATCGACCGGTAACGAGGCAGATATCGACTCCTTGGAGCTACTCGGTGCACTCATCGACGATGAACACACGAAGACGGTCGCCATGTATCTCGAGGCCGTCACCGAGGGACATCGCGTGTTCGATCTTCAACGTCGTGCGATCGAGGCCGGGGTGTCGGTCGTCGCAATCCAGGTGGGGACATCTGCACGTGGCCGTCAGGCGACAGCGAGTCATACCGGGAGTGTGGCGTCAGATAAGGCGGTCTACGATGCTGTGCTCCGTCAAGCCGGGGTCATGAAAGTTCGGGGGGTCGACGAATTTGTCGACACCATCAAGGCGGTCACTCACCTTCCGCCAGCATCCTTACCAGACCCGACGGGAGGGCTTGGAATTGTCAGCATGTCTGGTGGTGCAGCCGCCCTCGGTGCAGATCGTGCCGAGGACATTGGCCTCCCCCTCGCGTCACTCGATGACTCGACCGTCGCGACCATCGAGTCGCACATCCCCGGCTATGGGTCGGCGAAAAACCCTCTCGACGTCACCGGATACGCGATCAGTAATCCGTCAGTCTTCGGTGCGTGTATCGATGCTCTAGCCGCTGATCCATCGGTCAACTCACTCCTCATCCAGTTCGGGAACTCGGGACCTGAGGTCATCGAGACGATCATGGCCGACATCAAGCGTGTCCAGCAGGCGCATGCGTTCCCGATCATGACGGTGTTCACCGGGAGTCGACCAGCGCCTTCGGACGTTCGTGCCCTCGAAGCATTGGGAATCCTCGTCTACGAGGACCCCGTCAGGGCCATCGGTACCTGCAAGCGGCTCTATGAGCACGCCCGCGCCATCGACCGATTGAGTCGGACACGAGTGAGTCACGTGCGAATGAGCGAACCGGTGCGATCATTCCCAAGAGCAGATCTCGGTGATGCGATTGATCGTTTAGCGAGCTATGGCATCACGTTCGCTACCTCGCGGGTCATCGCACAGACTGGCGGTGATCGGGTGGCGGCTGCAATCGAAACGGCAGAGGCGATCGAGTACCCGGTCGTCGTCAAAGCATCACCGCTTGCCATCTCACACAAGACAGATGTCGATGGAGTCCACACGGATATTGATTCGGAGACAAAGCTCCAATCAGCAATCGACAACGTTCCCGATGGCGAGCTCGTCATCCAGCGCCAACATACCGGTATCGAGGCACTCATCGGGATCACCGTCGATGATGATTTCGGACCGGTGATGACAATCGGACCCGGTGGCGTGTTCGTCGATCTCTTCGAACGCTTCGCCCACCGGGCCCTTCCAGTCGATGAACAGTTGGCTAGGGAGATGATCGCTGAAACCCCACTTAGCAGGATGTTGAGTGGTTATCGAGGCCTCAGTGGCGACGAGACAGCCTTGGCCGAGTTCGCTGCGCTCGCTTCTGAGGTGTACCTTGCCCACGATCTCACCACGCTCGAGTTCAACCCGGTCATCGTCACCGAGGATGAGGCGGTGGCCGTGGACCTACTCATCGAGTGACGGAGCTACCAGACGAACAACGTCAATTCCAAGGGGATGGGTGGTGTGGTAGCGCCACGAGATGGATTTCAGCCTCGATGAGACCCAACGGCTATTGGTACGGACCGCGACGGAACTTGCTGAGGCAGAGTTCGCTGAGAAAGCGTTCACTTGGGAGGGGGAGTTTCCGTGGGAAAATCTCGAGTCGCTCGCCGACCGAGGATTGCTCGGGATCGCCCTCGATGAGGCGTATGGTGGAGGAGGGATGACACCGGTCGAGGTCCTCCTCGTCCAGGAGGCGATCGGTCGGGTCTGTCCGGATACCGCCCATATTATCTCTCGCTCGTCGATGGGAGCACCACGAGCGATCGATGAACTCGGCACGCCTACCCTCAAGGAACGATATCTTCCCTCGATCTGTGGCGGTGACTCGATCATGAGTATCGCCATCAGCGAAGCGCATGCCGGTAGCGATGCAGCGGCCATGTCGACCACGGCGACTATCGAAGATGACGAGGTGATCGTCGAGGGGCAAAAACACTGGGTGACCAAACCTGAAGTCGCCGATGCCTTCCTCGTCTATGCAAGGTTTCCCGATGGGATTGGCGCGCTTGTCATCGAAGCGTCAGATGCTGGCTTCGAACTCGAACGGACCGATGTCAACATGGCTGGACATCACCAGGGCACGCTCCGCTTTGACGATTGCCGAGTACCGGTCGATCGCATCCTCATCCGTGGTGAGGATGCCCTTGTTACCCTGTTGAAGACATTCAACGTCGAACGGTGCCACAATGCGATGATGTGTGTCAGTGTTGCTCGAAACGCCTTCGAGCGCTCACTCGAGTATGCGTATGACCGTGAGCAGTTCGGACGGCCAATCGGGGAGTTCCAAGTGATCGAGCACAAACTCGCCGATATGGCCATCTCAATCGAGACCGCTCGGCTCGCGGTCTTGTATGCAGCTGAAACGGTGAATGAGGGTAGTGGCTGGAATGATCGAGCACAGACGAGCATCGCCAAGGTGTACGCCAATGAGATCGGTGAGCAGGTGTTGACCGATGCAATGCAGATCTTTGGAGCGAACGGGTACATGCAAGGTCATCCAATCGAGTATATGTACCGACTCGTGAGGGGATGGAAGATCGCTGGGGGCACAGTCGAGATCCAACGCAACGGGATTGCGAGTGTCCTGGCGAAACACGGCTATCGTTGACGGTGACCGATTAGGGTGAACCACCAACCGTTTCACAAGCCCCGCCGAAGAGTGGGTAATGACAGACGGTACCATCGCCCAACAGATCTTGGCTGCAAAGGCCGGGATCGAGGAGGCACCAACTCCAGGTGAGCATCTCACCGTCGAACCAGATTGGATCCTCTGTCACGATATCTCCGCGTACCCCGGGATGCACCGCATGGAGCAACTCGGCTTCGATCGGGTGGCAACACCCGAGAAGGTCATCCTCGCGTTCGACCACTATGTCCCCTCACCCAACGAACAGACCACCGGCCAGATGAACGTCCTTGCTGAGTGGGTCGTCGAGCAGGGTATCACCCATTTCTTCGATGCTGGCTCTGGCATCAGCCACAACATCATGGCCGAGCAAGGGTACTCGACCCCTGGATCGCTCATCCTCGGAGCGGATTCTCATACGGTGACACACGGAGCCTTCGGTGCGTTCGCGACTGGTATCGGACACACCGACTTAGGTGAAGTACTGGGAACCGGTGAGCTCTGGCTCAAGGTACCAGAGACCCATCGGGTTATCCTCGAGGGGGAATTGCCCCATGGGGTTGATGCGAAGGACCTCGCCCTCGGGCTCATGCGTGAGTTCACGACGAAGGGGGCGATCTACGACGCCATAGAATTCCATGGACCAGGGGTTGCCAACCTCGAAATCCATCAGCGCCAGACAATCGCCAACATTACGGTTGAGATGGGTGCGATGGCCGGGATGTTCCTAGCGGATGAACTGACCGAAGCTTTCCTCGACGGTCAAGCCAAACTCCCCTATGAGCAGGTAACTCCTTCTGCAACGGCAACCTACTCAAGTGAACGGGTTTTCGAGGTAGAAGCACTCGAACCGCTGGTCGCAAAACCATACGCCGTCGATAACATCGATTCGGTTGCGAGCGTGGCCGGGACCTCCGTCGACCAGGTGTTCGTCGGAACCTGCAACAACAGCTCGTGGGGAGATATCCAGGAGTTTGCAACAATGATGGATGGAGATGAAGTCGCAGAAGGCACCGACCTCATCGTGGTACCAGGGACGAAGGAGACGCTCAAGCGGATGAACGAGACCGGTGTATCGAACCAGCTGATCGACGCCGGTGCGATGATCGGGACCCCTGGGTGCGGTCCATGCTTTGGCGCACATGGTGGTATCCTCGGAGAAGGAGATGTCTGTGTCGGGACGATGAACCGGAACTTCCCTGGTCGAATGGGTCCAGGGGAGATCTACCTCGCCAGTCCGACGACAGCAGCAGCGTCGGCCATCCATGGATCTATCACCGACCCGAGGGAGGTAGTATAGATGCGGCGAGAGGGTCCCGCGCATGTTCTCCCAGATGACGTTGATACCGATCAGATCATCCCCGGAGAGTACCTCAACACCGTCCCAGACGAGGAACTCGGAGCATACGTCCTTGAGGGATACGACGCAGCATTTTCCGATCGGGTCAGCCACGGTGATATTCTCATCGCCGGTGAGAATTTCGGATTGGGTTCCTCACGTGAGGCGGCACCAATCGCCATCAGAGAGGCTGGCATCGGTGCAGTCGTCGCTGAATCGTTCGCCAGGATCTTCTACCGCAACGCCATCAATGTCGGCCTCCCGATCGCCGAGGTACCAGGTATCAGTGAGCACGTCTCAGACGATGACATTATCCGAGTCGATCTTGCCCAAGGCATCGTGGAAAACGTCACTCGAGACGAATCGTTCCAGATCAATCCGCTACCCCCCTCACTGCTCGATATCCTGTCGGCTGGGGGATTGATCCCCTACCGGCGAAATCGCAGATAAGGGCCAGGCTTATCGCCAGGCTTCCTCGAACGCTTCACGCTCACGGGCATAGCGAGATTCCAATTGATCGATGCTCTCGAGATCGGTGATCACATCGCGTTCCTCCCAAGAAACCATCCCATCGAGAATGTTCGATTGACTTCGCTCTGTGATCAGTGTCTCATATGTCGACTGAATGGTAGACAGCGCCGCCTTGAATGCATCAGAGGGATAGATTGCGATGTCGAAACCGAGTTGTTCGAGCTCGGTGGCAGGGACTGGTGGAGTCTTCCCTTTCGCAGGAAGGTTGACCAACAGCGGACGGGGTCCATCACGACCGATACGTTCGAGTGCATCGAGATCACCAGGTGCTTCGATGAAGAGGATATCAGCACCAGCCTCATCATACAGCCAGGCCCGATCAAGGGCATCATCAAGGCCGTTGACGGCTATCGCATCGGTGCGTGCGATGATCAGGAACTCGGTTGATCGTCGAGCGTCGACGGCAGCACTGATCTTCGTCGCGAACTCAGGTGCCTCGACGACGGATTTTCCCTCGAAGTGTCCACAGCGTTTGGGGAATGTCTGGTCCTCTAGCTGAATGGCATTCACACCTGCTTGTTCATACGTCTGCACCGTTCGGCGCACGTTGAGCTCGTTACCGTATCCGGTGTCGGCATCTGCGATGAGCGGGACATCCAACACCGCCCGCATCTGCCGCGCCCGGCGTGCCATCTCCGTCATCGTCGTCAATCCGACATCGGGTCCTCCGTGAACCGACGATGAGACGCATGATCCAGACAGGTACACCGCCTCGGCACCAGCCTGCTGTGCCATCCGAGCGGTCAGTGCATCCCATGCACCAATGGCCATCACGAGCTCGTCGCGGTCAATGAGGGGCTTGAGCGTCTTCTCCATGGGTCAACCTCTCACCCATGGCGCAAAAAATGGTACTTCCTCGCCATCCGATGTGATGGGTACTTTAGGCGGCGCCATCGAGGGTGGGCCATGGTCGGAGAGTCACGTGAACCAGATACCGAATCAGGCCCGCTCGAGGGTATCACAGTGCTGGATGCGTCGAGGGTACTTGCTGCCCCATTTTGTACGATGCAACTCGGTGATCTCGGTGCAGACGTGATCAAAGTCGAACGGCCGGGGACGGGGGACCAGACCAGGGGATGGCACCCTCCGATCTATGGTGAAAGCGGGGAGAGCGCCTACTACGTGAGTATCAATCGCAACAAGCGCTCGATCACCCTCGACTTGTCATCTGAAGAGGGACGGGATATCTTTCGGACGCTCGCCTGGGACGCCGATGTCCTCGTGGAGAACTTCCGTGTGGGCAAGATGGAAGAGTGGGATCTCGGGTATGAAGCTCTCCGCGAGGAAAATCCAGGATTAGTATATGCGCACATCACCGGATACGGTGAGTGGGGACCAGCCGCTGACCGTCCAGCGTACGATATCGTCATGCAAGCAGAGGGAGGTATGATGAGTATCACCGGAACCGAAGACGGTGAACCAGTTCGTGTCGGTGTGGCCATAGCTGATATCGGCGCAGGCATGTATGCCACCCAGGCGATTCTCGCTGCATTGACCCATCGTGAGCGCGACGAGAGCGGACATGGACAGAAAATTGACGTGAGTCTCTTCGACGGTCAGGTCGCCTGGATGACGTACATGGCGTCGTACTACTTCGCGACGGGGATCCCACCCGGTCGGATGGGGAGCAAGCACCCCACAATCGCACCCTATCAGTCATTCGAGACAGCCGATGACCACCTCGTCATCGCCGTGTCTTCTGAGCACATCTGGCCACGCTTTTGTGAGGCAATCGGCCGATCTGAACTCCTCGAAGATGCTCGCTTTTCTACCAACAGTGAGCGGGTAGCCAACCGTGAGAAACTTGATGAAATCCTCGAACCGGTGCTCAAAGAACGAACGGCCGGCGAGTGGGTCGATATCTTCGAACAAGCAGAGGTGCCAGCAAGCCCCGTACGCGACATGAGCGCGGTCTTCGATGACCCACAGCTTACACACCGCGGAATGGTGGCAAGCGTGGATCATCCGACAGGAGAAACCATCGAGATGCCAGCGAGTCCGATGTTTCTCTCTCAGACACCTACTAGCATCCGACATCATCCACCGATGCTCGGAGAGCATACGAGGGAGATTCTTGAAGAGGCTGGGTATCAGCAGGCGGCGATAGACCGGTTCGATGCGGAAGATATCGTCTGAGAAGAGGATATTCGGCAAAACAGATTGGTGCGAATCCGTTGCAGTAATCCTTATTGACCCGGTCACAAATCAAAGAGTGTGAGCGATTACGTCCTGGAGACACGAGATATCACCAAGACCTTCGGGAACCTGATCGCCAACGACGATATCTCCCTTGGAATCGAACGGGGGGAGATCCATGGGATCATCGGGCCGAACGGGAGCGGGAAGACCACGTTCTTCAACACAGTGTCAGGATTTTACAAACCAGATGGTGGATCGGTGCTCCTCAACGGTGAGGACATCACCGGGAAGGATCCAGATGAGATCGCGAGGAGTGGACTCGGACGTACCTTCCAGATCGCCTCTCCATTTGAGGATTTGACAGTCAAAGAGAATCTCCTCAGCGTCTTCACCGAGGGGATCCTCTCGGGCTTTCGGGTCTCAGAAGAGAAACAAGCGAAGGCAGACCGCATCCTCGAAACCCTCGATATCGAGCACATCGCCGATCACGAGGGAAGCGATATCAGTGGAGGCCAGCAGAAGCTCCTGGAAATTGGGCGGATGCTGATGTTAGAACCTGATTGCATCATGCTCGATGAGCCAACCGCTGGCGTCAACCCAGCGCTCCAAGCGAATATCCTCGAACACCTCCAGCGACTCAATGAGGATGGTACCACCTTCGTCATCATCGAGCACGACATGTCGGTTATCAGAGGAGTGACCGACCGAGTGACGGTTCTCAATAACGGCCAGATTGTCGTCCAAGGGTCATTCGATGAGGTGACTCAGGATGAGCGGGTCAGGGCGGCCTATCTCGGGGAGCGAGACGGTGGAGCAATGACCGTTGATGATGCGATAGCCGCGTCTGCCACCAAAACAGCGGGGGAAACATCGAAGAGTTCGAGTTCACCGACTGGAACCGACCCTGAGGCAGCCACAGCTGAAGACTCTCGAAGACTCCGTGCGACAAACGTGTCGACCGGATACGGCAACCACCAGGTGATCCACGATGTCACCGTCCAAAGTCATGATGGTGTCACGTGTATTTTTGGACCCAACGGCAGTGGGAAATCGACGCTACTGAAAGCACTCATCGGGTCGGTTCCAATCTGGTCTGGCTCGATCACATATGGCGAGCAAGACATCACGGATACACCAGCATTTCGAAACCTCAAGAATGGACTAGTTATGCTTCCCCAAGATGGTGGGATCTTTGGCAAGTTGACCGTACGAGAGAACCTGCTCCTTGGTGCGTACCAAGTCGATGATGCAGCAGTCCGTCGCGACCGTATGGAGTCAGTTCTCGAGCAATTCCCGATGCTTGAGGAGAAGTTCCACTCGAAGGGGAGTTCGTTATCTGGCGGACAGCAGATGATGCTTA
>SKSH01000203.1 GCA_007118075.1 Halobacteriales archaeon | reverse complement strand
ATACTATCGGCCATTTTACTACCTCGGGCATGCCCATCTTGGTGATACCGGGCTACCGCTCTCGCTCCTCCCAAGACTGATCATCGTCATCGGTATCATCTCCCTCGCGATGTGGGTTCGCAACGAACCGGCTGATCGTGAGATTTTCGCGCTCGGAATCGTGGCGATTCCCCTCCTCTCCCCACAGATATCGGTCCACGATTTCGCCCTGCTCATCCCATCGTTCATCATGCTCACCTATATCGAGGTTCGTCGTGGAGGCTATCCCTGGATACCAATCTTTGCGATCTTACTCATTCACTGGCAGGCATATGCCACCTTCGCACTTGCCAATGCACCGGAGTGGGTCATGCTCGCCGGGGTGATCTCAACCTGGTCCCCTCTGCTTCAGCCAGGGGTGTATGCCAACTTCCTGCTGGTTGGGTTAGCTGCCGGTCGGGCACTCGAATACCGAATACCCGAGTGGTTAGATCGACAGCTCAATTCAGTTCACAGACAGAAACGATAATCCACGGTAAAGATTGACATCCTCCCCGCGCTGAAGCGCGAGGCTTTCTCCTTGAAGTTCCGTAACAGCTCAGTTCGAGGGGGTTGCTTCCTCGGTCTCAAGCTCTTCGACAGTGATCTCGAAGCTATCGTCACCGCTCAATTTCTTGTAGGCGGCGAAACCGATGGCAGCGATGACACCGGCGAAAATGAGGTACTTGACCTTGCCGAGTCCACCGGAGCGCTCCGTTTCCTCACCGGTGGTCTCCTCGACTACCTCATCGGTGTCCTCTTTCCCGCTGTTGACGGTTGGACCGAATTGTGCGTCGTGAAAATGCGGCTCAAAGATAGTAATCTTCCTTGGCATAATTAACAGTAGGTGCTCGAAGGATTTAACCAGTTGGTCTAGTCGCATTCTGTGAGAAAAGAAGGCATTCGACTCAAGGCGGCACACCTCCAAGCGAGCTCATGCACGCGCTCATCCTCGGCTGTGGTTATGTCGGAACAGCCTTGGGACGGCGCTTTCTTGCAGCCGGTCACGAGGTTACCGGAATCAGACGAACCACGGAAGGGGTTGAAACCCTTCGTCAACACGGCCTCAAGGCAATCCGAGCTGACATCACCGATTCAGCTGCACTGGCTGATCTTCCGGATGCTGACTGGCTCATCTACTCAGCGAGTGTCGGGCGATCTGGAACACAGTCGGCCCGGAACATCTACGTCGACGGGCTCGAGCAGACTATCGCCACCGTTGGCGCTCGTGAGAAACCGCCTGACCGGTTCATCTACACCTCGAGCACCGGCGTCTATGGCGATCACAATGGCGCATGGGTGGACGAATCGACCGATCCCTGCCCACTCGGTGAACGAGGCCAGTTGCTGGTAGAGGCAGAACACGTCGCACTGAATCGGGCTGCAGACCATGGTATCGATCCCACGGTGGTCCGTTTCGGAGGGTTGTACGGTCCAACCCGATACGGTCTTCACCGCTACCTCGACCGACCAGTCACGGCTGGTTATCGGAACGCAACCCATCGTGATGATGCCGCTGGGGCGATTGCACATCTCCTCATCGAGGAAAAGGCTCGTGAAGAGACGGTCCTCGTTGTCGACGATGAACCCGCCGATCGATGGGCATTCGCTGAATGGCTTGCTGATGCGTGTGAGGTCAATCCGCCTCAGCTCGTCACCATCGAAGAGCGGCTCCAGGACACCTCACTTTCGGCCACGGCGGTGGAACGAATCCGATCGAACAAGCGGTGTCGAAACACGAAGCTCAGAGCGCTGGGATACGACCTCGAGATGCCGACCGTTTGGGCCGGATACCAATCGGCAATCGAACGATACCGATCAGATACAAGCTAACCGCCGTGATACAGTCCCCTCAGTAGATGAGTTCGTCGCTGCTCTCGACCATATACAGCGTTCTTGCCGCGATGTTGACCGCATGATCGCCAACCCGTTCTAGATCGCGGATCGTCAAGAGCATCCGCGACACGTCACGGAAGATCCGCTCGATGGTATCCTCATCGGAGGTGTCGAGCTCGCTTGAGATGAGATCGGTCAGGACGACCCGGCTCGCATGCTCGCACTGTCGGTCGATCTCGTCATCTCGCTCGGCAATCTCAAAGCAGGCATCGGTATCCTCATCGGCATATGCCTGCATTGCATCCGCCACCATCGCACCGGTCGCATCCCCGAGTGCCACGATGTCGACTTCCGGATACACGTCTCGGTCCGCCTGGATGGCATAATCACCGAGGTTGGTCGCTAAATCGGCAATCCGCTCGAGGTCGGTGATGATCTTGAACGAGGCAGCGATGAACCGAAGATCGCTGGCGACCGGCTGTTGAAGTGCGAGTAGGTCGACACAATCTTGTTCAAGTTCCAGATAGAGCTCGTTGATTTCGTGGTCCCCGCGGATGACCTCCATGGCCAGTTCGTCGTCTTTGAGTTGGAGGGCATCGAGGCCGAGCTGGAGCCGTTCAAGGACGAGCTCACTCATGTAGAGGACATCCTCACGGAGCGACTTGAGTTGCGCCTGGTAGCCTTCCCTCGGCATCTTACCAGGTTCTCTGTCGGGAGGGTATTAAATCGACAGGACCGCCGGATGGCGGAACACTTACCACCTTCCTGTTCGTCGTTATATCAATGAGGATATATCGACGAAACGTCCTTTCTATGGGGGCAACGGCGATCGTCGGTGCAGGATCCGGCTGTCTGGCGAGTCCGGTTGGCGGGGACCGATACGATGCGATGATATCTATGGCGGTGACGACGAGTCTCGATGATACCGAGATCATCGCCTCACTCAACCTTGAGCACCAAGCGCGAACGGGGACTCTCATCCGGACGATACCAAGGGGATCTGGTGCGGCGCTCAGGCTGCTCAGAGATGGTGATGTGGTGCTCTCGATGGCCCATGCACCAGCACTCGAGGACGAACACCTCGATGCTGGCCATGCCGTCGATCGACGTCCGATTCTGTGGAACCGCTTCACCGTCGTGGGACCACCGGCTGATCCGGCCGGTATCGGCCAGGAAACGACACTCACCACAGCATTCGAGCAAATCGAAGCTGGAGGTCATCTGTTCCTCTCTCGGGGAGATGACTCCGGGACCCACCAACGCGAGATGGAGGTCTGGGAGGCACTTGGAATCGATCCAGCAGGTGATTGGTACCAAACGATCGGACAGGGGATGGGTGGAACGCTCGTGCAGGCAGCACACCGGAATGCGTACACCCTCGCAGATACCGGGACGATCCTCGTGATGAGCAAACACCTCAATCTCGAGGCGCTGGTGGACACGACGACGGATGATCCGCTCCACCGCAACCGGTACAGCATCCTCGCGGCGAATCCGGATCGGCATCCGAACCTCGACCATGAACTCGCAAGGGAGTACGCCGAGTTCCTTCTCAGCGAAGCCGGTCAGGCAATCATCGATGACTTCAACATCGATGGTGAACACCCGTTCTGGCCGATATCGACCTTCCCGGAGGGACGTGACTGATGGTCCTCGATGTTCTCACCGATCCCGACCAGATCTGGAGCATCATCGAGGTATCGCTGTATGTTAGTGTCATCGCCGTGGCCCTCAGCACCATCCTCAGCCTCGCCATTGCGTTCACGGTTGGGCTCACCAGCTTTCGTGGCAAGCGGCTGGTCACCGCCATCATCAACACCGGGATGGGCTTGCCGAGTGTCGTGGTCGGCCTTGCGGTCTTGCTGTTGTTATCAAATGAAGGTCCCCTCGGTGGCCTGCAGCTGACATTCACCCCCGAAGCCATGATCATCTCCCAGATGGTCCTCGCGACTCCGGTGATAACCGGGGTAGCGCTTTCGGCGATCGAAGGGGTGGACCGAGGTGTCCACGAAGCGGCATACGTCCTCGGTGGGACACGCCTCGATGTATATCTCGTCTACGTCCGTGAGGCCAGACTTGGTATCGTGACCGGTGTCCTGGCGGGATTCGGACGGGCGATCAGCGAGGTCGGGTCGGTGCTCATCGTCGGTGGGAACATCTCCTGGGCAGATGGTAGCTCGTACACTAGGACACTCACCACCGCGATCCAACACGAGGCGAGACTGGGCAACTTCGAACTGGCGCTCCAGCTCGGGGTGGTACTCCTCGCGTTTGTCCTCATCGTGAACGTGCTGTTGCTCCGACTGCGCGATCAAGGAGGTCATCGATGACAGACCTTCGACTTGAGTCGGTCTCGGTCAGAACCAACGGGTCGACGATCATCGATGAGGTCACCCTTGAAGTCGACACCGGCGAGGTGGTGGCGATCATCGGTCCATCTGGTGCAGGGAAGACCACCCTGCTTCGAGTCGCCGCCACCTTCGAACAGCCGGTCAACGGGTCGGTGAATCATAATGGAACGGACATGTGGTCGGTCTCAGGGGACGAGCGGTTGACACTGCGACGTCAGATCTCGATGGTGTT
>SKSH01000056.1 GCA_007118075.1 Halobacteriales archaeon | reverse complement strand
CACGAATAATCAGTTATTTATTCTCACACCTAGCTTTGAAGAATGGAATGTCTAACGACCGAAGTATCACTGTAAATCGCCGAACCTGGCTTCACGCGATTAGTTCCGGCGGTCTCGTAGGAGGGATAGCTGCCCTCGCTGGATGTGTTGAACTCGGAGATGATGATGACGGTGATGGGGATGATGAGACCACCCCGACACCATCGCCAACTCCAGAACCGTTCACGGATGTCACTGTCACACTGTCGCAGTTCCCGGATACGATCGACCCGCTCGATCACATCACGGGTGACTACTTCGACGTGTACGACCACATCTATGAGCCATTGTTCAATTTCGAACCGGGAGAGGGGATCTTCCCCAGAGTGGCTGAAGATTGGGAGGCGCAGGGAGATGGTACAACTCATGTCTTCCTCCAAGATGATATTGTCTTCCACAACGGTGATTCGCTCACCGCAGAGGATGTTGCCTGGACGATCAATCGGACCGTCGATCCCGACATAGGAGTTCAAAGCCCGATTGGCACGTTCGGTCTCGGATCGATCACTGGTGCCGAGGCGGTCGATGATCATACCGTATCGATTAGCTACAATGCCTCTCCAGGGCTCGCCGAGTTCGAGTTTGGAAACTATGCCCGAGCCATCAACAAGGATTGGGCGATCGAGAACCATGATGCCGAGAACAGTGCAATCTCAGGTGCGGATCCCGAGGATTTCAACGGGACCGGTCCGCTGCGTGTCATCGATTACGAGGACGAAGTCGAGGTTGTCACCGAGGCGTTCGATGATTACTGGGGTGATCCGGTGCCGTTCGAGACGGTCACTTTCAATGCAGATACCGAATCGAGTGGCCGAGCGACATCCATTGAAGCTGGTGAGACCCACCTGACGATCAACATCATCCCAGAGGATGTCGACACCATCGAACAAGCTGAACATGCCGACGTTCGGCAGGTGACCAGCTTCCGGACTATCTTCTTGCCGATGAAGAACACGGTCGAACCGTTCGACAGTCTGGAATTCCGCCAGGCAATGAACTACGCCGTGGACAATGAGCAGATTGTGAACACGGTCCTCAGCGGGTTTGGTGAACCAACAAGTCAGCCGGTTGCACCAGGCATCAACGGGCACAACCCAGCGCTCGAACCGTATGAGCAGGACATCGCGATGGCTGAAAGCCTCGTGGAAGAGAGCGGATACGGTGGCATCGACATCGAACTCTACGTCCCAGAGGGTCGCTATCTCAACGACGTCGAGGTCGGACAGATGGCCGCAGATCACATCGACAGCCTCGATAACGTGAACTGTGAGGCGAATATCGTCGACTTTGGGGTTGTTTCAGATGCTAATTCAGCAGGTGTCGATCCAGATGAATACGGTGACACCTGGGAGATTCCGTTCTACATGATCGGATGGGGTACCATCACCGGAGATACCGACTACGGTGTCCAAGGGTTCTTCACTATTCCGGATAACCCGGCGAGAACCTTCCACGACGAGGAGTTGAGCGATGCTATCTTGGATACGCAGCAAATCGAAGACCCTGATGAGCGGACTGAAGCACTTCAGGGCGTTAATGCGATGGCTCGAGAGAAGGCACCGTTCGTATTCCTCCACGTTCAGGAGAGTATCTACGGCGTTGATTCGAGGATTTCCTGGGAACCACGAGAAGACGAAACGGTCTACCTTTGGGACGCTGAAATCTAGCGTAGACCATCCCCCTCGGTTTCGGCGGTAGCACTCCGGTTAACGAAATGAACGCATCGACTCGCTAATGTCATTCACACAATTCTTGATCAGACGCTTACTGCTTGGCATCTTCGTCTTATGGGGAGTCGTGACGGTCCTGTTCGGACTTCGAGCGGTTTCTCCTGGTGACCCGGCGACGCTGATGCTCGGTGAAGGCGCGACACGCGAACTCATCGAGATTGTTCGTGAGGAAGAGGGTCTCAATGATCCGATATACATCCAATACCTCGATTATGTCCAGGGGTTGTTGGTAGGCGATCTCGGGTATTCCTGGCGTTCTGAACGCGAGGTGGCGGCGATTGTCATCGAACGTATCCCTGCCACGGTCGAATTGGCAGTGGCAGCAACCGTTGTTGCACTGGTGATCGCTATTCCATTAGGGGTTATCTCGGCGACCCGGCGGAATCAGAAATCAGACTATGGTGCGACCCTGTTCTCGCTACTGGGAATCAGTACCCCAAATTTCTGGCTTGGGCTAATGCTCATCCTCATCTTCGCTATCTGGATACCGATCCCATACCCATCCATCGGCCTCTCCAGTCTTTCCATCGGTCGGATTGGAATCACGTACCCGGTGATCGATGGTATCGGTTCGTTCACCTTCCCGACCAGTCGTCGACCAGTTGGATTTGCCGACGCGATGCGTGCATTGGTGTTTGAACAATCGGTTACTGAGTTCGGGACCTGGTTACGGCACATCACGCTTCCAGCGATCACGCTTGGTACCTATTTCACAGCACTTATCACTAGGCTGACACGAAGTGGGATGGTTGATGAACTCGGAAAGCCGTACGTGACCGCCTCCAGATCGAAAGGGCTCCCTGAGGTGTTGATCCGGTACAAGCATGTGCTCAGGAACACGATGATTCCCATCGTCACCGTCCTCGGCCTTCAACTGGGAACGCTGATGGGTGGTGCGGTGATCACAGAGACGGTCTTCAACTGGCCAGGACTTGGTCTCAGGTTTATTGGGGCCCTCAATAGCCGGGACTGGCCAATCATGCAGGGGATCATCTTGTTCATCGCGGTGGTGTTCGTCGCGCTCAACATCTTTGTGGATTCGATATATTCGAAACTCGATCCACGGGTGAAAGAAGAATGATGTCGAAACGAGTCCGGTCGAATCTTCGTGATACCCTCTCGGAAAGCTTCCTTCCCAAGTTGGGATTGTTCCTGCTAATCGTGATGTTCATCATGGCGATGTTTGCTCCCTTTATCGCGACCCATGATCCAACTTCAACTGGTTATTATTCCCCCGAGGGTCCGCCGTATCCACCACTTGGCTATGAATACACGGCAACCGTGTCAATCGATGGTGAGCGGACCGAAGTGATGGTGACCAGTTCCTCTGAACATATTCTCGGCACCAACAACGTGGGACAAGATGTCTTCTCCAGGTTCGTCTACGGTGCTCGAGTCTCAATGGTGGTCGGGTTATCCGCAACCATCATCGCCTTATTGATTGGAGTACCGGTAGGATTGGTCGCCGGATATTTCGGTGGACGGTTGGACGATGTATTGATGCGGGCGGCTGATATTATGCTTGCATTCCCCGCACTCGTATTGGCACTTGCAATGATTGGTATCTTCCGGGAAACAACCGTCAATATTCCCGATCCCTTCGTCTATGCCGGCATTGCACCTGATATGCCTGAAACCATCCCATTACCGGGCAGTGTCACCATCGTAGCTGCGCTGGTGATATGGGTATGGTTCGCCAGAGTTGCTCGAGGTGAGGCACTCTCATTAAGGACCCAAGAATACGTCAAATCAAGCAAGAGTGTGGGAATGAGCGATGCTCGGATCATCTTCAAACACATTCTTCCGAATAGTCTCACCCCGATCATCGTCCTCGCCACAATTCAACTGGCCGTGATCATCCTACTCGAAGCATCACTTGCCTACCTTGGTTTCTCGGGAACAACGCTCTCTTGGGGATTCGAGATCGAACGAGGACAAGATCTACTCCGGAGAAGGCCTTGGATCTCCGTTGTGCCAGGTATCGGGATCATGCTGTTCGTCATCGCCGTCAATCTGCTCGGAGATTGGCTCCGTGATGCGCTTGATCCGAACATCAGTCAATCGGAGCGTGGTGTGTAATCATGACAGAGGACATCCTTCGAATATCGGGGTTGAATACGAGGTTCTACACGAAAGAAGGTCAGGTAAACGCAGTCACCGATGTCGACCTGGAGATTGAACGAGGTGACGTTTTCGGGATCGTCGGAGAAAGTAGGAGTGGGAAGACGGTTACGGCCTTGTCCATCATGGATCTCATCGAATCTCCCGGTGAGATTACCGCCGGTTCCATCGAGTACCGGAATGAATCTCTTGCCGAAGCAGTACACGATACCCATCCCGAGGCAGTCGACGGGGATTTCGTGGACCTCCTGCAGATCCCTGATGATACACGCCGGTGGTTGCGGGGGACTGAGTTTGCGACGATATTCCAAGATCCAGAGAGCAGTTTCAATCCAACCTTGACGGTCGGAGAGCAACTTGCCGAGGCAGTTGAAGTGCAACGACGAGCTAGTCCAACACCACGGTTAGATCGATCTCGAGCGGAGGGGCAGGAATACACGTTCAAGAACCTGTTGCTGTCGCCAATCAGATCTCGAGATCGGTTCATCTCAAAAGAGAGCCGTGCACGTGCCGTTGAGTTGCTCGAGATGGTCGGCATTCCTGATCCGGTTCAGCGTGCTGAAGAGTATCCCCAT
>SKSH01000128.1 GCA_007118075.1 Halobacteriales archaeon | reverse complement strand
GGTATCCCTCGCACCACGGATAGATTCGATGCAGATCGCTCGGTGCGTCATTGCTGAGAGGGTCAATGACGTTCTAAGTACCTGACCACCGCCGGTAGATCCGTCGATGGTGAGCATGATTCAATGAATCTGAGAGATCACGTGATGAGATTCACGATTCGACCGAGTCGATCAATACCACAGCCTCACCATCGACGATCTTCTTGCCATCAAGATCCTCGATGTCGGTCATGAGACGGTACTGACCGTCACCGAGGTCCTCGATGATCTCGACATACGCGGTCACTTCCGTATCAGGCATGATCGGTCGGAGGAACTCGACATCCTGTGAGAGGTAGATGGTCAAGCCGGGAAGCCGGGCAAGTGCAGCGGAGATCAGACCGGAGACGAGGGTCCCGTGAACGATCCGGGTACCAAAGCGGGTCTTCTCCGCGTATGCCTCGTCGAGGTGGAGCCGGTTGGTGTCGCCACTGGCAACCGCGAAAGAATCGACGTCGTCCTGGGTGATCCGTTTGGTGAACCGAACCGAGTCACCGACGGTGATGTCCTCGACTTGATCCACCGACCGTTCGAAGATCCAGTCATCGCGTTCGTACAAGAGCGCCGGGATCGATGCCGGCCGGGTGGGACCATCAACGCCGTTCGAGGTGTGAGCGACGGTCGCAGCAGCCTCGAAGGGAGCCAACAATGTCCGGTTGGTAGCTTTAGCGCTGGCCAATGCAGCAGCGGACATGGCCTGCCATCCCTTGAGGAATCCGTGCATATCAAAGACCCCGGTGCCATCGGCGGGTGACATGGTGCTGGTTCAGGCCGTGGATGCTTTGAGTGTACCCATTTCCCCGGGGTAGCACCCAAAATGTTACCTTAAAATACCAATAAATGGGTTTCATTGGTTTTCAGAGGAACCTTTATCCCTTCGGCCACCTTACTGTCCTTCGATGACCGACGACGACCAACCGATGTTCACCCCCGCCGCCTTCGCGGAGTACTTCGCCGATCTCGGTGAGGAAGCTGCCGACGCACAACGGATGTGGGTCAAGCAGTTCGCAGAACTCTCCGGATTCGGTTCCGAGGGCCTCGGCCCGACGCCGATGCAACTTGGGACGGCGACGTTCAAGACACGCGTTCAATCGAACGGACGTCTGTCGATCCCCGATGCCGAGCGCGAGGCGCTCGATATCGACGAAGGTGACATCGTACAGGTGGTTGTCATCCCGGTCAAACGGAACAGAGAGTGATACCAATGAGCACCCAAACACCAAACCCGATGCACGCCATGTTCGACCTTCACCGGTCGTTCGTCGAACAGCAACTAGAATTCACCCGTGACTCGCTCGAAGCGCAACAGGAGCTCTTCTCCGTTGTCGGCGAGAGCTTCGAATCGATCCGCGACCTCTCAGAGCAACAGACAGCGCTCATCCACGCGGCCGTCAGCAGATCGATCGAGAACCTCCCAGCTGAACTAGAAGGGACCGAGGAACTCGAGGGGATCATCGAGGAGTCCTTCGTACAGCTCGAGACCGCCTCCGACACGAGCTTCGATGCATCTGCATCCACCTTCGAGGAGTCCACCGACGCCTACCAGCGGTTCGTCGAGGCATACCTCGAGGCACTCGAGTCGGGCATCGATGCCTACCTCGAGGCGACCGAGAACGTCGAGGAAGCGGCCCAGTCGGTCGCGACCGAGATTGACGTCGAGTAAGCGATACCGTCGAATCCGACGATATTTGTCGACTCCGGCTTAATTTACTGCCATGATGGATCCATCTGAGTTCTACCCACAATTTAACGATGAAATCATGCGAGGGGTCGATCAGTACATCGAAGCCCAAGCACGCTTTATCGAGGCCTGGCAGGAGAACCTTACCAAGCAAGCCGATGACGAGATCATCACCGAAGGTGCCCGAGGGATCGCCGATGCCTACCAGATCTGGTTGGATGCCTCCCGCGAGTGGATAGAACAGCTGGTTGCAGTCGCCGAGGGTGAGGAGCTCAACCCGCGTGATATCCGAGATGTCTGGTTGCGTGCCGCAAACGATTCATCACAGGCGCTGATGTCGACTGCGGCGTTCGCACAACTCACCGGGCAATCTGTACGCGACGGCCTCGAACTCCAGCGCCAGCGTGATGAGGCGATGCAGGCCATGCTCGAGACGATGGGTGTCGCCACGGGCGACAACGTCGAAGAGGTCGGCGAACGGTTGGTCGAACTCGAACGCCGCCAGCATGCAGTCGAACGAAAACTCGACCGGCTGCTCGAGCAGCTTGACAACTCATGAGCCTCGACGACGCCCAGCTCGAATCGCCGAACCCCTTCGAGCTCTACACCGCGATCTGGCGTGAAGCTGCTCGATCGACCGAGCTTGCCGGAGCGGCTCCAGCTGCACTGGAGCAGCTGGCTTCAGTCGATGTCGGTGAAACCCCGAGTGATGTCATCTATCGTGAGAACAAGCTCGAGCTCCTTCGATATGAACCATCAGCGGGTCCTACACAAGACCTGCCGGTATTGATCACCTATGCCCTGATCAACCGACCGTATATCCTCGACCTTCAGCCAGATCGAAGCGTCATCAGGCAGTTCCTCGATGCTGGCTTCACCGTCTACCTCATCGACTGGGATGAGCCCTCCCGACTGGATGCCACCCTCGGGCTCGAGGATTACGTCATCCGGTACATGGACAACTGTGTCGAGGCCAGCCTCGATGATGCCGATGTGGAGACGATCAACCTACTCGGCTACTGCATGGGCGGGACGATGAGTGCGATGTATGCGTCTCTCTTCCCCGAGAAGGTCAATGCTCTCGGACTGATGGCCGCCGGCCTTTGTTTCGAGGAGACCGGTGGTATCCTCGAGCTATGGGGTGATGAGGACTTCTTCGACCCATCCGTGGTGACCGACACCTACGGGAACGTGCCCTCAGAGTTCCTCGATTTCGGCTTCGCATTGATGGATCCGGTCGACAACTTCGTCACGAAGTACCTCACCTTCGCTGACAACCTCGACAACGAGGACTTCGTCGCCAACTTCGGGCGGATGGAAACCTGGTTGGGTGACGGCATCGATGTCGCCGGTCGCGCCTATGAACAATTCCTGGTCTGGATCTACCAAGAGAATCGACTGTACGAAGGTACCCTCGAGCTCGACGGCATTCGAATCGATCTCGACCGGATCGATATGCCAGTCGCCCAGATCATCGGTGAGTACGACCACCTCATCCCGCCAGAGTCGAGCCAACCGTTCAATGAGGTCATCGGCAGTGACGATACCACCATCTTCGAGTGTGCCACCGGTCATATCGGCCTCTCTGTCTCTGGACGAGCCCACGCAGAGCTATGGCCATCGGTGATCGACTGGTATGGCGAACACGCGACTGAGGTCGGTCTCGAGGACCTCGATGGTGTCGGTCCGACGTATGCAGCGGCACTTCATGCGGCCGGAATCAAGACACCAGAGGGATTGCTCGATGTGGACCTTGATACGGTCGCTGAATCGACTGATATCCCCCGTGGCCGCCTCGAGTCAATCGTCGATGGTATCCGCCACCGCGGATAACGACCCCTTTTTGTGTCGTCGGGGAGTTGCTTCGGCCTAGCAATTGCCGGCAGATTGCCGCTATCACCAACCATGTCAATCGAACAACCACTCGCTGGGACCACCTGTGTCGTTACCGGCGGCTCGCGCGGGATCGGCGCAGCCATCGCCAGAGATCTCGCTGGCGCCGGGGCGGATGTTGCCGTGAACTACAAGTCATCACTCGAGAGTGCCGAATCGACCGTGGAGGATATCCAACACCGTGGGCAATCGGCTATCCCGGTCCAGGCGAACATCGCCAAACGAGATGAGGTGTTTCGCATGGCCGACGAGATCCGCGATGAGTACGGCGCGATCGATGTCTTGGTCAACAACGCCGGGATCACGCATGATCAGCGTTTTGACCGCATGACCGAGGCCGCCTGGGAGAACGTGCTTGAGGTGAACCTCACCGGTGCCTTCCATTGTACGCAGGCATTCACCGAAGATCTCATCGGTTCTGACCAAGGCAGGTTGATCAACATCTCGAGTATCGTCGGTGAACGGGGCAACTACGGACAGGCCAACTATGCCGCGACGAAGGCCGGACTGATCGGCTTTACCAAATCTGTCGCCAAGGAGTTCGGCCGCTACGGGACGACCGCCAACTGTGTCGCCCCCGGCTTCACGATGACGGACATGCTCAAGCAGGTTGACGAAGATATCCGCGAGAAGATCTGTGAGAAGATCACCCTCGGGCGCTTCGCCGAGGTCGAAGACATCGCCCCGGTAGTGACGTTCCTCGCCTCGCCTGGCTCGGGGTACATCACCGGCGAGGTCATCAGTGTGAACGGTGGGATGAGCCTCTAGGTCGCGTCGGTAGGACCTTTATCCACGGTGTGTGAACCATGGCCATGGAGCGTGTCGCCTGTATCAGCACCTCGATGACGGACTTCGGTC
>SKSH01000091.1 GCA_007118075.1 Halobacteriales archaeon | reverse complement strand
TGGATGCATATCGCGATGCCGTGGTAGGTGCCCTCGAGAGCCTCGACGAGCGCGAGCAGGCCCAAGCAGCGCCAGAATAAGAATCGCGTCCGCCCGTCGTCTGACGAATCGTTAAGTATCCTGCCGGCGTATTTTCCGATCAGATGGGTACGAAGGACCAGCCGGTGTCATTCCGGGTCAATGAGGGCACCTTCGATGAGCTCCACGACATCGCCGAAGAGCGAGGCATGTTCCTTTCGGAGGTCCTTCGCGAGTACGTCGACATGCTCGTTGCCCACAACGGCCGTGTCAAGGTCGTCCCCGAACACCAGGTAAGCAAGCGGGCGGACGTCGACGAGGAATTCCCACCGACGGTCGAGGTGCCAACGAGCTTCGTCCGAGAGCACGAGCGCCTCGAACTGGAAGCAGATCACCTCCGAGAGCAGCTCGACGAGTACAAACGCTACGTGACGGCGTTACGCGAGCAACTCGAGGAGGCCGATGGCGAAGAAGAGGTCATCCGACTCGAAGACATCGACAGGGATCTCGAGGTCGAAACGAGGGTGACCCGTGGAACCCCTCATCTCGTGATCACCGAGCTCGGGGCCCAGATTGGTGCTGATGCGATCGTCATCGGAAGACCACGTCGTCGAACACTCTCACGGATGATCGGGGTGAGTACGGCCGACAGAGTCGTCAGGAATGCAGAGTGTACCGTGATCGTCGTGCGAGGAGAGTGAATCGGACAACAGGGTAGAGAGACAACAACTTTAGGACACCTCGATTCTGCAACAGCATGTGCATAGGAGCTGAGTTCGATCGATGGGCAAACGAAGGGCGTGATCAGGAAATGGCAGATCGCCACTGGCACACGGCTAAACACGTGCTCTCAGCAATCGACGTTGAACGGGGCGATACGATCCTCGATCTAGGGACCGGTTCTGGCTATGCACTCCGTGCACTCAGCGAGGTCACACCCATGGCAACCGGTTTAGGTATCGATGCCTCTGGTGAGATGATCCGAAACGCAAACCGCTACACCGATGTACCAGACATCTATTTCATCCAAGCTGACTTCGGCACGATTCCACTCGAGACCAACTCAGTCGAGCAGGTGTTCTCGATGGAGGCGTTCTATTATTCGCCCAATCCGCACCAAACCCTACTGGAGCTGTTCCGAGTCATCAAACCTGACGGCCGATTCCACTGCGCGGTCAATTTCTTCGAAGAAAGCGTTCATACCCACGAATGGCAAGCGAAGATCCCCGTGAAGATGACGCTCTGGGATCGCAAGACGTATCGAGAGGCGTTCAAAGCGGCGGGCTTCGAGGTTGTCGAACAACGATGTATCCCAGATGAGGATATCGAGATTCCGCCCGCTGGTGACTTCCCATTCGAGGGATGGTCGACCAGGGCAGACATGATCGACCGGTATCGAACCTGGGGAACCTTGCTCACGATCGGTGAGGTAAATCATCCAGCGTGAATGGCCATTGGAACCGCCGCCCTACCAGCATCTGCATAGGAGAGTACATTTCGGCAAGCGTATCGGTTGATGGCAAAGAGGCAAGGTCCCCCCACTCCAATAAAAAATATGAACCGGGGTAGAGAACTTCACGAGCTGCTCTCAACGGGAGAAGAGCTTATCGTTGTTTGTCATAACAACCCCGATCCAGATTGCCTCGCGAGTGCGCTCGCTCTGGGAAAAATTGCCGGGAACGCTGGCATCGATGAGCGCCGGGTGATGTATTCTGGAACGATCTCACACCAACAGAACCGTGCATTTGTAAACCTTCTCGAGATGAACCTCACCGAATTTGATGAACAGGTGATCCGTAACCGTGGTGAGAACTCACTGGTGGCGTTTGTCGATCATGCCATCCCCGGACAGAACAACGAGGTATCAGATGACATCATGATCGATATCGTCATCGACCACCATCCTGCAGAGGATATCGAGGCGACGTTCATCGATCACCGCGAGCAAATCGGGGCGACATCGACGATCTTGTCACAATATCTCATCGAGCTTGAGATTGTGCCCAGTGAGAAGCTGGCGACCGGACTACTGTTCGCGATCCGTCGAGAAACACTGGGCTTCCTCCGTGATGTCACCAAGGAAGAATACCAGGCAGCAGCAGCCTTGCACGATACCATCGATGAAGAGTTGTTGCGACGATTGACCATGCCCGCCGTATCGAGTGCAACCATCGATGCGATCGCACTGGCGATCACAAACCGACAGGTCAGAAATTCGGTATTGATCACCCATGTCGGGCGAACCTCAGAGCGAGACTCACTCCCACAAGCAGCCGATTACCTCGCCACCCTCGAAGGTGTCGGTACCGCCATCGTATTCGGGATCGTCAAGGAGAACATCGAAATCAGTGCCAGATCGACCGATTCGAGGGTGCACCTCGGTGACGCCCTTCGAGATGCATTCGATGGGGTCGGGAGTGCCGGAGGTCATCGATCATTCGCCGGCGGCGAGGTACCCCTTGGCATCGTCGCAGATTATGCAGATGACGACGACAACCTTGCCGACATCGTCGAGACCGTCATCACGAACCGGTTGGTGAAGGCACTGAACCTCTCTGAGGCTGCAGATGAGACCGATGAGCAAAAGACAAACAGCTGATCCAGTATCAGCCCACCCGTGATCCACCGATGACTCGCATGTGGGGCATCGATCCAGCCCTGCTGTGTCGACAACATCTCCTTGGAGAACACAATGAGCTTCACAAGCTCGTCGGATCGATCCGTGCTGGTCACTCGATTGAAGGCTATGTCGAACGTGGTCAGGTGGATACGGCCAGAATCGAACGACGTCACGAATCACTCGTCGCTGAGATGGAACAACGTGGGTACAACCATGCCTCTCCCATCTCATATGAGGATACTCTCAAGCAGGGGACCATCGACGAAGAGGCCAATCTACGGGAACTCAGCGACCGCTGTCCTCGGTGTCGTGCACGCATCGAGGAGCAACATGGCCTCTAGCAGGTGAAGCGTTGGTGTATCACGCAACGCTTATTGACTGCGAGCGGTCGGTGGGGTCGATCACTATCGTGTCTGTTGAGGAACAATCTACTCTGTAGGGAATTAGAAGCTCAATAGCTCACTCCTCTTCCACGCCCCGAGTGACATCGACATGATAATGCTGGAGGATATCACGGCCAAGCAACACTGGATAGACCATGTGGTTACGATCCTCGATGCTCGCAGTGACGGTGTGCCAGGTCCCTGAAACGCCGACGACGAGATCGACGACGGGTCGTGCCTTGGCGGTCTGTCTGAGACCTGACCTCACCCTGGTTGATTGTTTGATCGGACCTGCTCCGATCTCGGCTGCGAGACCGAGATCGATACTCGTTCGCCGAGCACCGGTGTCCGACTTGGCGAGGACCGTCTCGGTCCCGGCAGTTCCACTGACAGATACCCGCTCGGTGTACCCAATCGGCGGTCGATGTTCATCTCGGTTCTCATTGAGCCCTGGATGGCACGATGGAATAGAGTCATCAAGCGTCTCAGTCAACATATCGACGCGATCGGGATCTACCGTCCCGCCCACCTGGTCGATCGCCAACTTGGCGATAAACGGTGCTGGATTAACATCGGTCGCGGCGAACAGCCCTCGGAATCCAGCCGTGGTATTCACCTCGAGGACGTACCAGGTCCCATCACGTTCGATGATATCGATTCCAGCATAATCAAGTCCGACAGTCTCGGTAACATCGATCGCCATCTCCTTCACCATTGTTGGTAATGAATCGGTCACATCCTCGACCGCGCCACCCTCAGCGACGTTCGTCCTGAACTCCCCCTCACGAGCGGTTCGGCACATGGCACCGACCACCTCGCCACCGACGACGTATATCCGATAGTCAAAGGGCCGATCAACGTCTGTTTCGATGAACTCCTGGAGGAACGTCTGCCGGTCCATCGCCAACGGTTCGAGAAGTTCATCGGTTCGAACAAGCGATGTCCCCTCACCGTGCGTCCCGATGGTGAACTTGTAGACCGCCCGTTCACCGTAGGTTGGTGCGAACTCATCCAGACGCGCCTGATCGAGGGCGAGATACGAGTCGGGTACAGCGATACCCTTAGCAGAGAGTGTCGTCGCGGCAGCGAACTTATGCAGTGCCCGTAAGACAGCTTCCGGCCGGTTGAGGATCGGTACAACATCAGCATAGACATAAGCCAATCCAAGGAATTCCCCTAACTTGTCCGTCCGAGAGAGGAGCAACCGGTTTATCACTACATCAACCGGTGGTTCGATCGAGACGACACCGTCCTCGATGGTCACCTCGATTGTATCATGTCTGAGCCAATGTGCCTCGTGGCCAAGCGCCTCAATGGAGTTGAGGATCGCCTTTGTCTCCTTGCTCGTATGCAAACTGAGGACGCCAACCGAGACCTGATCATCCGCCATGCGTTAAGTCATCGGCGAATCGGAGGTGGAGATGAATAAGGTTGCGCTTGTGGACAGGGCGAGTCCATCTC
>SKSH01000136.1 GCA_007118075.1 Halobacteriales archaeon | reverse complement strand
CGTCGTACAGTTCGTCCTTGCGAATCCGCCGGCGGACCCGACGGTCGACCGATTCGAAGAAGTGTGCCTCACAGAGATGTTGACCGGCATACGCGACGTGTATGACGGCCGCCTCGTCGCACCGATCGCAGCCGGTCTGGCTCATGCGCTGTGCTGCTCGATGAGTCGGCGCAAGGTATCCAGAGATTGAACTCCGACCAAGCGCTCAGTCGGTGTCCCTTCGCGGAACACAATCAACGTCGGGACACTTCTGACTTGTTGAGACTGTGCCAATTGCTGGTGTTGATCGATGTCCACCTTGGCGACGGAAACCTTGTCTTCGCCTGCCAGTTGCTCGAGTATTGGGGCTTGTTGCTTGCACGGGCCACACCACTCGGCATGGAAATCGACGATGACAAGCGGGTGGTCCTCAACGAGACGGGTCAACGTAGCAGCGGAATCAATCTCGACGGGGATCGAGGGTGTCGCCGGACCCTCGAGCTTCGACTGAAGCTCGGTCAACTTCCGTTCGCGTAAAGCCTCGAGCTCTTCGTCACGCATACTATCCAAAGATAAGACATCCGTCAGTGAAACGCCTTTCCGTCCCACCGAACCGGTTTTGGGTTATCGAGCACAATCGTGAACAGATGGAGCGAACCGATGCGGTCGATCTCGTCGGAGAGATCATCGAGATATTGGATACGCAGCTACTCCCAGTCCCAGTTCGGGAACTGTGGGTCTATGGTGACCTCGCCCTCGGGCTTGATCCGCTCGATCGGCTCGACCTCTATGTGACCAAGGAGGTACTCCTCGGTGGTTCACCGGCCGATGCCGCGACATACGAGGCCGAATTCGACATCCCTGGCATCGGGACCACGGTCCAGGTTGATTGGGCGCGAGCCCATCCAGAGTATATCCAGACAAATACCAGCGGCTACGTTGCACCAGAACGGTGTCTCGCAGCACAGTTGCTCCCTGAAGATGCATCCATACACCTTGAGGTGTGTAATGCTGGCTTTGAGTCAAACGTCACCCAACGGTTACAAGCGGCTGCCGATCGAGCATCGTTCGATCAGTTGCTCGATCCTCGGGCCGTGTTGGTCTGGCGCGATGGCGAGACGGCCACCGAATCACTCGAGAAACTACGGGATGGAGCGTACGTCTTCCCCACGCTCGCTGAGGCACTCAGTATGCTCGGGATGGAGCAAGTGGTGGCAGAAGAAGCAGCCAATGAACTGGATCGCTGGCGGGCCGACCTCGAAGGTCAGAGTGTGCGTGGCGAGGTCATCTAAGCGGGTAAACTAGGCCGAACGTAGTTCCTTCGCCCGTTCCAGATTCCAGGCGTAATCCTTACCATCTTCGACCGGGGTCTCGAGGATGAACGGTCGATCTGCCCAAGCATCGTGGTTGATGACAGCCCCGATGCCCGTCGCACCGATCTCACCCTCACCGAGGTGTGCATGCTCATCTTTGTTCGAACCGCAGGGATGTTTTGAGTCGTTGAGGTGGATCGCCCGGAGTCGGTCAATCCCAACGGTGGCATCGAACGCGGCTACCGTCTCATCCACGGCGTCTGGCGTGGAGATATCGTACCCAGCGACGAACGTGTGAGCCGTATCAAGACAGACATCGACGGGTGCCTCAGTACCATCGACGACGGTCGCCAGATGATCGAACTCGCCGCCGAGCTTGCTCCCACTACCAGCATCGCTCTCGATGAGCAGGGTGACGTCCTCAGGATGGTCGAGGGAGTCGATCGCCGAGATGGCGTTCTCGAGACCTGCCTCCTCACCCGCACCGGTATGGGCACCGAGGTGGACGTTCACGAACGGGACATCCAACGCAGCAGCCGCATCGAGATCTGCCTGCAGGCTCTCGATCGATTTCTGCCTGAGGTCATCCTTCGGAGTTGCAAGATTGATGAGATAGTTCGAATGGATCACCCACGGTCCCTCGAGGGAGGCAGCGGTCTCTCGCTTGAACGCAGCAGCTTCGTCATCATCGATAGCTGGCTCTTTCCAGACCCGTGGAGACGTGGTGACGATCTGCCCACAGTTTCCACCGATCTCAAGTTGGCGCTCAACCGCGTTCTGCACGCCGCCAGCGATCGACACGTGTGCACCGATCAACATGAACGAACGAATCGGAGGCGTGGGGTTAATCGCTTCGAGTCCGAGTCGCCTCACCGAGAACCCACCCATCTGAGGCATACTTCGCGGTTGCCAGGTCGTGTGCAGCCGTGATCTCTGTCTCCGCCCAGGTTCCCTGCGTGGCGTTGCTCCACTCTGCCAGGCAGTTGGTTAACGCCTCAACCGCCTCGGCTCTGGAGATATCAACCAGCTCGGTGATCGTCGCCGTCCGTGATTCGAACCGGTCACGGTCAACGCCTGGGTTATTGAACACCCCGAGGTGGTCGGTTGTCGCCAAGTCGAAGAGGATCGATCCGTGTTGGATGATCGCATCCCGTTGGCGATACTGCGCATTCCCACAGATCTTCCGACCGTCGACCAGGATGTCATGTGCCGGATGGATGTCCCTGAGGAAACATGCTGGCTCATAGACGGATGGGTGTTCACGTTCAGCATACGCAGCGTCAATACCGATCACATCGAAAAACTCGAGGATTGGTTCACAGAGGGTGTGATAGGCGGTGAGTAGATCACCCGAAACCGCTGCTTTCGGTACGATGATCGAATAGGAGATATCACCGCAGTTGTCGTGATAGATCCCTCCACCACCAGTCTGGCGTCTGGTGACCTCGATACCGGCGTTGGCACAGTAATCCCAATCGACCGTCTCAGGATCTTGCCCGTATCCCATCGATAGCGTTGAGGGCTCCCAGCGAAAGACACGGACCAAACCGGCTCCGCCAGCGGCGATGCGATCGGCCGCAATCTCTTCGAGTGCCATCTGGACAGGTCCCCGGTGGGTTTCCTCTTGAACGAGGACGAGATCGACCTCAGAGAGCTCCATTGTCCGAGGATAGTCGTGGATGATGTATGAGGATTGTGCACCGGCGCACCAGCTTGGATCGGTCCACCATCGATCACCTGCATCGGCTCATCCCATATCCAGGGTGTAAAGCACTCAATGTAGTTGAGAAGGCCGTTCATCGGTGTCCACACCGGTGGTACGGCCAAAGCGGAGATTTGATATCGCGATACTTGATTCAATATTTATAGTTTGGGTCAACGATTCCGTCCTAAGATGTGCAGTGCAACCGATGGTGGATCGATAGATAGCGCCCGATTTGCAGCCGAAATCGGGCGATTTGGCGGTGAAAAGGAACTCGCCACCGGGGAGACAACTTTTCCAGGGGTGGCTGCATACCTCGAAGCAGCGAATGGTACAAAATGTGGCCCCGCTGGTTTCCGAGCTCGACCCAGAGGATTTCTACCTCCTCTCTGGTGTCGAGCATGGGATGCGATTCGGCCAGTGGGTGAATCGGAACAAACTCCCGAGTCTCGCAACCCTGTCCCCTGAGGAGGTAGACTACCGCCTCGAACGGACGCTGAAGCGAAAGCTCATCGAAAAACGCACCATCCAGTTCGAGGGATACCGCCTCACCTTCGAAGGATACGATGCCCTCGCCCTCTGGTCATTCTCCAAGCGAGATACGGTTGAAGGGGTAGGAGCCAAGTTGGGCGTTGGTAAAGAAAGCGATGTCTACGAGGTCCAATCCTTCCAACCGATGGCGTTGAAGTTCCATCGTGAGGGGATCGGCAACTTCCGAAAGCTCGATCGCGAGCGTGAGTATACCGCAGATCGACGCCACAAATCAGACCTCTACACAGCGCGGTTGGCTGCCGAGAAAGAGTACGAGCTTCTCGAGAAGCTCTATCCCGGGGTCGCGGTACCGAGACCGGTCGATCATAATCGCCATGCGATCGTCATGGAGAAACTTGAGGGTGCTCAACTGTCACAGATCGCCCTGACAGAGGACCAGGTTCTACCGGTGCTCAGCCGGCTTCTCTGTGAGGCCGGGCGTGCGTATCAGTGTGGGGTCATTCATGCCGACTTGAGCGAGTACAACGTATTCGTCAGTCCGAATCGCGTCGTTCTGTTCGACTGGCCACAGGCGGTCAACATCGAGCATGAAAACGCATCGGAGTTGCTCACTCGAGACGTGCAAACGGTCCTCGGTTACTTCCGCCGAAAGTATCCCGATATTGTCAGGGACGAACCAACCATCGAGGAGATCGTCGCTTCGATACAGGAGGGCCGATATGCCGAAATCGCATCGATCATCTCAGCCGGCGCGACCTGAGTCGAAGCCCTTATCCCCGATTCAGCGGTAACGACCTAGCGACGACGCCGGGCACCGGGCCCCGGCGGCACCCGTCCTCGACGGGCTGGGATGTGACCGGTTGACCGGTTGAACCACTAACGCCCCGGGAACCGAAAGACCATGGCACGAAGTTATTACTCACACGTCAGGGAGGCCTGGAAGGACCCCAAACGAGGGAAGCTACGCGACCTTCAATGGCAACGCAAGCAGCAATGGCGCCGAGAGCCATCGATCATCCGCATCGAACGACCGACGCGTCTCGACCGAGCACGATCGCTCGGGTACAAGGCCAAACAAGGGATCGTGGTTGTTCGGACAAGTATCCGAAAAGGTAGTGCTCGAAAGCAACGATTCAGAGCAGGCCGACGCTCAAAGCGGATGGGTGTACAATCGATCACCCGGAAGAAGAACACCCAACGGATCGCCGAAGAACGGGTCGGTCGAAAGTATCCCAACCTCGAGGTGCTCAACTCCTATCCGGTCGGTGAAGATGGCAAACAACACTGGTATGAAATCATCCTGGTCGATCCGAACCATCCGGCCATCGAGAATGATGATGATCTCAACTGGATCTGCGAACCCAATCAGCGAAACCGCGTCTTCCGCGGACTCACCTCTGCAGGTCGCCGATCCCGTGGACTGCGCAACCGTGGCAAAGGCGCTGAGAAGGTCCGCTGAACGAGCGAATTTCTGAAACACTCGATCGACTAACTACACAGCTGACCGACAGGTTTGATGACCCGGCCGATGCGTCGTCGGATACATCCCGAGACCGGTGGGATTTAGGCTGGCTTCGTCCGAAGTTGCTACCAGCATGAGTATCACAGTGGCATGCGCCACGCCGCATAACAGGAGGAGGTGGTAGCGATGCGCTCACCAGCTCCAACGTACCGTCCGATCGTCCTCTCCATCGCCGGGAGTGACTCAGGAGGGGGTGCTGGGATCCAAGCGGATATCAAGGCGATTGAAGCGGCTGGTGGGTTCGCTGCGACGGCACTCACCGCGATCACCGCGCAGAACACCGTCGGCGTCGAGGATGTCGAGGTGCTCGAGTCGTCAATCATCGAGGCACAACTCGATGCCGTCATCGACGATCTCGCCGTTGCCGGGATCAAGACAGGTATGCTGGCGACAACCGAGGTCATCGAGACCGTCGATGCGGCTATCGTGGGGGTCGATGCACCGGTGGTCATCGATCCAGTGATGGTGGCAGCATCAGGTGACCGACTGCTCGATGCAACCGCAGAGCAAGCGTATGAGACACTCATCGATGGGGCGACCCTCGTCACCCCGAACGCCGATGAAGCAACGGTGTTGACCGGGATCACCATCACCGACGCCGACGATGCCGTCGAAGCTGGTGAGGTATTACTCGACCTCGGGGCTGACGCTGCCCTCATCAAGGGAGGTCACTGGGGTGACGACCTGATCATCGACACGCTCGTCACCGCAGAGACAACGGAGACCATCACACACGACCGGATCGCGACCAACGCGACCCATGGTTCCGGATGCTACCTCGCCAGCTCCATCGCTACCCTCCTGGCCAGAGGGGCGAAGCTGACCGATGCGGTCGGGACCGCCATCGCAGACACCAGCCGGGCGATCAGATACCACCTCGATATCGGCGAAGGACCAGGGTCGGTGCACCATCTTGCCCCGCTTCGCACCAGAGCGGCTGTCGGTGAGACCATCGAGACAGCGACGATGCTGATCGACCGATTGCAACGATCCGGTATCGACCCGATCGTACCCGAGGTCGGGATGAACATCGGTATCGCATTGCCCCATGCCGAAATCCCCCAGGAGATCGTGGCGATCGATGGGCGATTGGTCCGGACCAGCGAGGGCATCGTCCAGGCTGGGCCGGTCAGGTTGGGTGGTTCCGGCCACGTCGCCCGGTACCTGCTCGCCGTCCGTGAACACGTACCCGCCTATCGTGCAGTAGCCAACGTCCGCTTCACCGAGGCGATCGAGGAAGCCATGGAAGCACTGGGCTGGGAGACCCACGAGATCGACCGAGAGGACCAACCAACAGCTGTCGCCGAGCGTGAGGGTGGAACGATGGGATGGGTCGCCGCCACCGTCTATGGAGAAGGTGCGGCACCGGCCGCCGTGTTCGACCGAGGCGCACCAGGAAAGGAGGCCATGGTACGGGTGGTCACCACGAACCCCATCGAGCTCGGTGATCGGTTGATCGCCCTCGCCGAAGAAACTAGACAGTGAGATAGAACTGTCAGCAGAGATTCCATATCGTTTTACAGGTGTGGGGGTTGCCTCACACAGCATGGGAGCCGAGGGCGGTATCGTTGCCGAGTACCAGGCCATCCGCACCGATACCGAAGCCGACCTACTGGCGATGCAGGTGGGAGATTTCTTCGAGTTCTTTGGCGCTGATGCCGAGATGGTCCATGAGCAGCTGGATCTGAAGCTCTCGACCAAGCCATCTGGCGGTGATCGATTCCCGATGGCAGGCGTGCCCGTCTCCGAGATCGAACGCTATGCAAACGCGCTCGTCGAACGTGGGTTTCGCGTTGCCATCGCCACTCAACGCGAGGATGGGAATGGTCACAAACGCGCCGTCGATCGGATCGTCACTCCAGGGACTAGCATCGATCGTGACAACACGACCACCGGATACCTCGCTGTCGTCGAGCTCGAGGGAGCGACCGTCGGACTCGCGCTCGTGGATGTCTCATCCGGCACGTGGTACGCCGATCGACCTCACGCCGCTGAGGATATTGACGCACTCCTCGAGGTGCTCGGGGGGCTCGAACTGGCCGAGGTGGTGGTCTCGCCATCGATCGATGATGCCGCAGACCTTGAACAGCACCTCGGGGTACCGGTAACCACCGCCGAGGCTGAGTATTTTGAACACCGGCGTTCGACCGAGCGTATCACCGAACACTTCGGCGAGGGTATCATCGACGCGCTGGACCTCGAACTTGTAACCACCAATGCGGTCGGGGCTGCCCTCGCCTACCTCGAGGCGACCGACCCCTCATTGCTTGCCACCCTCACGAGATTACAACGGTATCGAGCAGACGATGCGGTCTCGCTCGATGCCACAACACAGCGAAACCTGGAGCTGACCGAGACCTTCCGTGGCGACACGACGGGGTCACTGCTTGGGACGATCGACCACACCGTCACCCCCTGCGGTGCTCGGACATTGCGAGATTGGATCAGGCGACCGACACGGGATGTCGGGCGACTCGAGGATCGACTCGATGCGGTCGGCTCGCTCGTCTCGGCACCGATGGCACGGGAGGCCCTTGCTGAGGCACTCGATGGGACATACGATCTTGATCGGCTAGCAACCAGATGTGCCCATGGAAGTGCCTCGCCAAGGGAGTTGGCGATGATCCGCGACACCATTGCAGTGGTGCCACCGCTCAAGAGCCTTATCGACGGTCACGATGAACTTCGTGAATCTGCCGTCTCGACCCTACTGGGTAGGTTACCAGCCGGCGCGATCGGTGACCTCGAAACCGAACTCAAAGAAGCCCTCGTCGATGACCCACCCACGAGCTCGAGGGACGGTGGGATCATCCGCCGAGGTTGGGACGACGATCTGGATGCGCTCTTCGCCGAACATGAGCAGTTGCGAGATTGGTTCGATTCACTTGCGGATCAGGAGGCGGATCGACATGGGTTCGATACGGTCGTCGTCGACAGTAATCGAACCGACGGATACTACATCCAGATTCCTGAAAGAGCGGCCGATCGTCGGCCACCGGAGTATGAACGGATCAAGGCAGTTGCCGCTGGAATCAGATACCGCACGGACGAGCTCGCAGAGAACGAGCGGCGATTTTTCGAACTCGATGAACGCCGTGGGGCACTGGAGCGTGCTGCATTCGAGGAGCTGCTCGACACGGTTCGTGCATCGGTGCACGCGATCCGTACCGTGGCTGGGGTCATCGGCACGCTCGATGTCTACATCTCACTCGCGACTCACGCAGCCAGAAACGATTGGGTCCGACCATCGTTTCGGTCAGATGGTGTCATCGAAATCGATCGTGGACGACATCCTGTCGTCGAACAGGAGGTCCGTTTCGTCCCAAACGACATCCGGTTCGATCAGACCCATCGGCAACTTCTCGTGACCGGCCCGAACATGAGCGGTAAGTCAACGTACCTGCGACAGGTCGCCCTCATCACCCTCCTGGCACAGATCGGAGCGTACGTCCCTGCGGATCGGGCGGCGATTGCCCCGGTCGACGGGATCTACACACGCGTCGGTGCCCTGGATGAGCTTGCGCAAGGGCGTTCGACGTTCATGGTCGAGATGCAAGAGCTCGCGAGGATCCTCCACCGAGCAACCGATCAATCCCTCGTCATCCTCGATGAGGTGGGACGGGGGACCTCCACCTTTGACGGCATATCGATCGCCTGGGCCACCACCGAGTACCTACACAACGAGGTGGGCGCCAGGACCCTCTTCGCGACCCATTATCACGAGCTGACAGCCCTTGCAAACTACCTCGATGGCGTCGCAAACTATCACGTCGCGGTCGATGATAGTGAGGACGATGTGGTCTTCCTTCGCACCGTGAAACCGGGCGCGACCGACCGGAGTTATGGGATTCATGTCGCAGATCTCGCTGGCGTCCCATTACCGGTCGTAGATCGGGCCACAGGAGTGCTCAAGCGGCTTCGTGAGGACAAACCGATCGAGGCACGTGGGCATCCGGCTGAGGCGACACAAGTGGTGTTCGATCTCGAGCAAGAGGTCATCCGGGCCGTCGATGAGCAGCCGGAATCTCCCGAGCTGGATGCAGCGATAGAAGCGGTGCTATCTGCGATCGAATCGATCGATCTCGAATCGATGACACCGCTGGAGGTCGTTGACTCGGTCCGACAATGGAGGGATCAGTTGCATGATGGATGATGACCAGGGGATTGATGGCCAGGGCAACCGGTCGTCAACCATGGAAGAGGGTGGGGTGACGGCGGACCGGCCATCGAGTCACATCCGACAGCTCGACGACCAGACCATCCAACGTATCGCCGCCGGTGAGGTCGTTGAACGACCGGCATCGGTCGTGAAGGAGTTACTCGAGAACAGCATCGATGCCGGTTCATCTCGGATACGCATCACCGTCGAGGGTGAGTCAGCCACCGAGCGGATCGTCATCGAGGATGATGGGCATGGGATCCAACCTGATGAATTACGCCTGGCGGTCGAACCGCATACCACCAGCAAGATCTCCACACTCGATGACCTCGAACGCGGTCCAGGCTCGCTTGGATTCCGGGGTGAAGCGCTCCATGCCATCGGCCAGGTGAGCCAGTTGACCATCGAATCGAGACCACCCGACGCGACCGCTGGTGCCCTGCTCCGCATCGATGGTGGAACGGTCGTCGAAGAGCGTGCAGCAGGGGTCCCTCCAGGAACACGCGTCACCGTCGATCGGTTGTTCGACCCCGTCCCAGCCAGACGGAAGTTCCTCGACGCGCCGGTCACCGAACGAAGCCATGTGAGACGGGTTGTCGGCCACCTGGCTCTCGCCAATCCCGGGGTGGCCATCTCACTTCGGATCCATGGGAGCGAACGCTTCGCCACGGAGGGAACCGGTGACCGTCGAGATGCAATCGCTTCGGTCCATGGCCGATCCATCGCCGAGGCGATGCTCGATATCGTCGAACCGGATGCCCTGCCGGATGGGATCGTCAGCATCGATGGACTCATCAGCGACCCGGAGACCACCCGGTCGAGCCCTGAGTACATGACCACCATCGTCAACGACCGGCCAGTGATAGCCGGACCGCTCAGACGGTCGATCGTCGCTGCGTATGGGGATCGACTCGGGCCCGATCGGTACCCCTTCGTCGTATGCTGGGTCGAGGTAGCCCCTTCGACGGTGGATGTCAACGTCCATCCACGCAAGCATGAGATCCATTTCGATAATCCAGATGTGGTCGATACCGCCATCCAGGCAGCGGTCATCAACACCCTCAACGAGGCTGCTAGCCTGCCCACCGCCCCGCCACGAATGGGTTCGTCCGGTGAAACCACCAGCAGTGGTCCACGGCCAGCAATCGACCTCGGGGCGGTCTCGAGTAGCGGTGAGCAAGCTACACTTCCAGGGACCCCTCGAGAGGTCGACGACCGGCGATACGAGCGGCTACCCCTGCTTCGGGTGATCGGGCAGGCTCTGGACGCCTATATCGTCGCTGAGACGGGGGATGGACTCGTTCTCATTGACCAGCATGCCGCAGATGAGCGAATCAACTACGAACGTCTCAAGGCGGCAGTCAGCACGGAAACCCACCGACAGACACTGGCGACGCCAATCGAGGTGCCATTGACCACCGACGAACGTGAGATCCTCATCGAACGGCGAGATGCGGTGGCAGCGGTCGGCTTCGAGATCCGTGGCCTCGTCGGGGAGACCGCCCGACTCGCCACCGTCCCCGCGGTGATGGGACGGACGCTCCCACCGGAGGTGCTCACCGAAGCACTACAACGGCTGTTGCGATCGATCGCCGATGGTGACGTCAACCGCTCGATCGTCACCGCAGCCGATCCCATGCTCGCTGACCTCGCGTGTCACCCATCGATCACGGCGAACGAACCGCTCACGGAGGGGACGATGCTCGGCTTGCTCGATGACCTCGATTCGTGTGATTCTCCATGGACCTGTCCACATGGCCGCCCGACGATGATCGAGTTGCGCGGTGAGGAGCTCGATCAACGCTTCGAGCGTGATTACCCCGGTGCAATGCCCTGTCGCCAGTGGGATCACGACTGAGTAGGTGAGCAGCCCGTAACCGAACATCCAAGCCCAGCCGAAGGTAACCGCTGGTATGGTGCATGTCGCGGTGTTAGGTGCATACGGGAGTGCCGGGGTGGCAGCTGCAGAGGGGCTACTTGCGGCCCTTGATGAGGGTCGGCTTGATACCCTGACGCTGTCACTCATCGACGGAGGTGAACCCGGTGGACTTTGCATCCTCCGAGGATGCATGCCATCGAAGGACCTCCTCTCGGCTGGCGGCCATCGGTTCCAAGTTCGACACGATGATCGCCTTGGGCAAGCCCCGATGGTCGATGTTGATCGAACGGTGACTCAGAAAGACACCCATGTTGCATCTTTCGTCGAACATCGCAAGGCCGGGATCGAGGCGATGGCCGATCGACCCGAGGTGACCTTCTATCCCGAACATGGACGGTTCGTCGACGCGTCCACCATCTCGGTGGGTGATGAACACCTCGAAATTGATTATGCCATCATCGCCACCGGATCGAATCCGACCATCCCACCGGTGCCCGGTATCGATGACGTCGAGGTGCACACCAGTGCTGAGGTCCTCGATGCGACGACGTTTCCAGCCAGCGGGGTGATCATCGGGTTCGGATTCATCGGCATGGAGCTCGCCCCATAGTTGGCAGAGGTGGGTGATGTCGACCTCACGGTTATCGATCGTAACGACCGACCACTCTCGGCGGTCGATCCGGCCTTCGGATCGGCGGTGAAGTCGCTGTATGAGGATGAGTTCGGTATCGAGCTGATCACCGGAGCGTCAGCTGATCGGATTGATACCACCGAAGACGGTGTCGAGGTCACCTATCGTGATCAGACCGGTGAGACTGGTGTTACCGCGGGGGAGCAGCTGTACGTCTTCGCTGGCCGGACCCCCAATCTCGATGGATTGTCACTCGAAGCCGCCGGACTTGAGGACCGTGCTGGATGGGTGACCGATACCATGGCCACCGCCGACAACCCTCGGATCTTCGTCGTCGGTGACGCCAACGGCCGTGAGCCAATCTTACACATCGCCAAGGAGGAGGGGTATCACGCCGCCGAGAACATCGTCGCCACCGCGAATGGTGCATCGACAGCGCCGTATGAGCCGATCATCCACCGGATCGTCTTCTCCGGCCTCAGTGTCTATCCCTTCGCCAGGGTCGGCCACTCAGAATCGAGCGCCAAAGCGGCAGGTTTCGACGTGGTGACGGCTACCCGTCAAGCAAGCGATGATGGGGTCTTCAAGGTGAAAGCCGTTCCATTGGGGTTGGCGAAACTGGTCGTCGATGCTTACTCAGGGCAGATCCTCGGTTACCTCGGGTTGCACCACCATGCAGACGTGTTCGCCAAGCTCGCTCAGGTCATGATCGAGACCGGTCTTACGGTCGAGGAGATCCCCGATCGGGCGTATCATCCGACCACCCCGGAACTCCTCGACGGATTGCTCAGGGAGACGAAGGCGACGATCGAAAATCGGTGACGACAGCTTGAAGCCCATCGACTGAGCACCGCCGGGTGTATCATGATCGACACCGTGATGGTCGCGATCCACCTGGTCTTCGGTGCCATCTGGGTTGGTGCCGTTGCCTTCGTGACACTGGCGATACTCCCACTGGCACGAGATGGTGAGCTCGATTCAGCCCCGTTAGCCGCTACCCTCAAGACGCTGGTGCGAATCTCGCGCCTCAGTGCCCTGTTGATGCTTGTCTCCGGATCACATCTGATGGGGACTGGGGGATACTTCGAGCTTGATCAGCTTCTCGAAACAAATCGGGGGATAGCCGTGGTGGTCATGCTCCTCCTCTGGTTTGCCCTGATCGTCATCATCGAAATATCGACCAAACGGATCAACTCAGGTCTCGATGCCAACCTGCTTCGCGATCCGGCTCGAGATGGGCTGAAATGGTTCTATGTCGCAACAGTCATCGGAGTCCTCTTGTTCGCAGTCGGTGCCGCGTTGACCACCGGATTCGTCTGAGCAACCCAAGGGAGAGAGTCACTCGTCTGGGAAGATCAACAACGTTCCGACCTCGCTCTCGACCACCTCGACTCGATCGCCGTCGCCAGCCTGATGCTCGACGACCACATCGAGCATCGAACCACCGACGGAAACGAGTTCACCATCGGCCTCGACCTCAACCGAATCCGATGAGGCGAGGGATGCTTCGATCTCGACTGGATCGGTCGCCTCAAGCGCGGCGATGACCGAACCGGCCTGCGCTCTGAACGCTGGGCCCAGCTGACTGTGATCGATATCGACCCCGACCGGGACCCGATCGACCGAGGGGATCCCCGCACGCTCGTAGACCGGTGCGCTAATCGTATCACTGAGATCATAGGTATCGAGACTGGCTTCGAGGTCGATCTCGGGATAGAACTCGACCTTGGCTAGCGGGGCATTGAGGGCCAGGCCAGCATCAGACTTCCAGGCACGGACCGCGGCGGCAATCGCCACTGCGACCGCTCCATCCTCGGAGGATCCAGAGAGTGGATCGTCGACCGTCGGCCATGCTGCCTCATGGACACTCCCGTCGGTCCCCGGAAGATGCGACCAGAGCTCTTCGGTCACGAACGGTGCGATCGGTGCGAGCATGCGGATGGTCGCCGAGAGCGCCTCATACAGGGCGTGTCTGGCGGCATCACGCTCTCCCGGTCGCCCGCTGTAGAGCCGACCTTTACAGAGTTCGACGTACTCGTCGGCGAGGTCCTCCCAGGCGAACTCCCGGATATGTCGCAGGGCCCGATCATACCGATATGACTCCATATCCGCTCTGACCGATTCAGCCGTATCTGCCGCCCGTTCGAGGATCCAGGCATCGACATCCCGGTGTGCAGGGTCGCTAATCGTCGCAGTGTCCTCATCGAAATGAGTCAGTGCGAATCGGCTGATGTTCCAAAGCTTCGTCTGAAACCGTGACGCGGCCGTGGCCTCCTTCCACTGGAACTGTACGTCGGCACCCGGTCGTCCAGCGATTGCCATCGCCTGTCTGAAGGCATCCGCACCGTGTTCTGCAACGACCTCCTCGGGCTGGACGAAGTTGTTTCGTGACTTCGACATGGCATGTCCATCGTCACCGAGGACGATGCCATTGATCAGTGCCTGCTCCCATGGGATGTCACCCTCGATCGCCGCGGTCCGCAAGACGGTGTAAAAGGCCCAGGTCCGGATGATGTCATGTCCCTGTTCGCGGAGCTGGACGGGCTCGAACGGCTCATCTGGCCAGCCACCCATGTACAGCGCTGAGATAGATGAATCCATCCAGGTATCCATGACATCCGTCTCGCCGATCCACTCGGTGCGGTCACAGGATGGGCAGGTACCGATCGCCGGATCATGCTCAGTCGGCTCGATCGGGACCTCCTCGATCGTGGCCAGCTCGGTGTGCCCACAGGCAGCACACTCCCAAGCCGGAATCGGGGTGGCGAAGACACGCTGGCGGGAGATGACCCAATCCCAGTCCATGCCGGTCGTCCAGTCCTCGAACCGACTGCGCATGTAATCGGGGATCCATTCCACCTGTTCGCCATACTCGAGGATCTCCTCCTTGTCCACCTTGACGAACCATTGTTCGGTGGAGAGGATCTCGATCGGGGTATCACACCGCCAGCAGGTACCCACAGACTGCTCGACCGGCTCGGTCTCGAGGAGAAATCCCTCAGCATCGAGCGCGTTGGCGATCGCCTCCTTTGCCTCCTCGACGGTGAGCCCCTCAAAGTCACCCGCTATCGATGAGAGTCTCCCATCCTCGGTCAAGGCAACCCGGAGGTCGAGATCATATGACGCCCACCAGGTGACGTCCTGTTTATCACCGAAGGTGCAGATCATGACTGCGCCAGTACCGAAGTCGGTATCGACCTCAGCATCCTCAATCACCTCGATCTCCTGGCCGAAGATCGGGACCTGCACCGTCTCGCCGACGAGATCTGCGTGGTCAGCATCATCTGGATGGACTGCCACCGCCACACACGCCGGGAGCAACTCAGGTCGGGTCGTGGCGATCTCGATACTCTCGCCATCGACGCCGCTGAAGGTGATGGTGTGGAGGGTACCAGTTCGGTTCTCAGCCTCGACCTCGGCATCAGCGATGGCAGTCTGACAGCGAGGACACCAGTTGACCGGATGTTCATCCTGATAGACATAACCGTGGTCGGCCATCTCGATGAACGAGCGTTGGGTCAATCCCCAGTACTCCGGTTTCATCGTGACATACTCGTGT
>SKSH01000010.1 GCA_007118075.1 Halobacteriales archaeon | reverse complement strand
TGGTGGGCTCCCGGTGGTGCTTGCGCGGCTGCGATCTGCCGACCTGCTGCATGATGATGCCCTTACGGTGACTGGGCGAACCATCGGGGAGGAACTTGACGCATACGAAATACAAGTTCCAACGACAGCGCTTGTCCGGCCGATCGATGAGCCGATCCATCAGCGAGGTTCGACAGTCCTACTTCAGGGGAATCTGGCACCTGACGGGGCTGTGGTCAAGGTGACCGGGACGGATACCTATGCGCTCGAGGGACCTGCTCGGGTGTTCAATCGGGAGGAGGATGCGTTCGATGCGGTGCAACAAGGTGAGATCCAATCAGGGGATATCGTCGTCATCCGATACGAGGGGCCAAGTGGTGGTCCAGGGATGCGTGAGATGCTCTCGATCACCTCGGCAATCGTCGGCCAGGGTCACGAATCCGACGTCGGGCTCGTCACCGATGGCCGCTTCTCAGGGGCCACCCGTGGTCCAATGGTGGGACACGTCGCACCGGAGGCGTACGACGGTGGACCGATCGCCCTCATCGAAGAAGGGGATACCATTTCGATCGATATCGGTGCAGGTCACATCGGTGTCGACCTCGATGAGTCGACGATGGATGCACGAAGAGCGGAATGGGAGCAACCGGAACCGACCTACACCGGTGGTGTCCTTGCGAAGTACGCTCGGGACGTTGACTGTGCCTCTCGAGGGGCGACGACAAATCCCGGAATCGACTGAGGAACCTCAATCGAGCTCTCAAATCCGAGAACGGCTGCCAGGAATCAAATCGAGAGAGGGGCTGGTGTCACCTAGGACAAGGAGCGTATAATAGCGGAGATAGGTATGGAATGGTACCAACGCAACAGCGACCAGTGCAATCGCAAGAACAGCGAGCACCGTGATGGTCGTAAGAATGCCTGGCAGTGTCCCAAAGAGCAAGACCAAGACGACACCGACTGGAATCCCGATCACGACGGCCATCGCAAACAGTAAGATGGCGGTGACGACACCAAAGGCGATACCCAGTGCCACCTCGAGGATGATTCGAACCGGGACATAGACGGCGAATTGCCGCCATTGCAGGCGCATCACCTCCAATAATCGGCCCCAGCTGGCGAGGAGACCTCGACGCTCATGATACATGATCGGGGCGACGAAATCGGTGGTGAAGCGATTCAAGAGGTAGAAAATCCCACCGACGAACACCAATCCAAGCAAGCTCAACGTATCCATCGGGTCGATCGGGAGATCGATGACGCCGATGGCCTGGGCGGTCAACAGTGCGATCGTCATGGTGATGACCCCCCACACGATGGCTCTGAACACGAACAGTGAGAGTGCCCGTGGCCAGTGATCGCTCGCTGGGTTGCGGATTGCGGCCGTATCTGTGACCAGTGAGTGAATGAAGCCGAACTCCATGAATGCACTCACCAACCCGTAGAGGATGGTGAATACGGCAACGATCGAGATCGCAATGATTGCGAGTTCAATATCGATCGCGTCAATAATCTCAGCGGGTGATGGGAACGAACCCTCACCACCGAACACCTCGTCATCAAATTCAACCGGACCAGGGGGACCACTCAAACCGGTAGGTCCGAGGAACAGCACCATGAATGCCAGCGTTACAAACTGGCGGAGACTACGGCCAAAGAGGTACTCACGGGTGATATCGATGGCATCGCCCGCACTCTGAATTGCCGTGAGACTCATCCGTGTATGCCTATTGCCCTCATCGACAAGTCACCCTCGGTTGCAGTTATCGATCGATCGAGACCAACCGCATGAGCGGATACGAATCCACCTCAAGCAGCTCAGCATGGACGGTGATGCCCTCGTGAACAATCGTCACCTCGATTTCGAGGTGGTCGCCAGCGAGGCCGGTGTATCCGAAGCGGTTTACATCAGCCTCGACCGTGTCGGGATCGATCCGGACCGTTGCCGATTGACAGGCAGGTTGAGCACACATGGCCGCCTCCATTGCTGCTTCGAGGGATTCGGTCGTGTCTGGGCGAACCGGTGTCCCGATGAACTGATGATACACAGCCCCAAGCTTGATACCGGCCTCGAAAGAGGCAACATCCCGATCGGTCGGTTCCATACCGTATCGGTTCGTTGTCGATAGTTGAAGCTTGTCCCTCTCCAATGTCAGTCGTCTGGAAAGCTGAATGTGATCGTGTCAGGATAGTCGGATACCCCAATCGAACTCCCACGAGCTCCCATCGTCGGTGAAAAACGTCTCACCAGTGGTTGCGCGAAGACCAGTCTCGAACTCGATCTTCTCTGGCAGGCCCTCCGGGCAATCAGGGGTCGGAGGATCAATGCGTTGATCTCTGGCCGTGAGGAACAGAAGGTCCGTCTGAATCGATTCATCCGGCTCAAGTCCTTCGACCTGATAATCATCCGTCCACGACATGTACTCAAGCTGAATCCAACAATCACCCGTAAACTCGTACGCCTCGCCATCGTGTGATTCGGCCCACGATGCTGGGATGAGAATATAGGTACCCGCTGGCTCGGTACTTTTGTCCATGAAAAACTGTGCGTTCCGTCGCTCTCCGAAGTGTACCGGTTCATCCAGACGATTCTCGATGGTGAGTCGGAGGGTCAACGGGGCATGCGCATCGGTGAAGCCACCGTCAAACACCTCGACATCGAGTGACAACGGGGTGTTGTCTAACGGCTCGATAGCAGTCGCTCGGAGCTGTTCGCTGTCGTTGCCGTGGTTGTCCTGCTGAAGCGCCTCAAGTGAGCTGATACATCCGGCGAGACCTGCTCCGAAGACCGTTGCCGATGCGGCGAGAAATGAACGCCTTGGGGAGTTCATCATGGAGGAAATCTATGGAATCCGGGATAAAGAGGATTTCATAGCGTCAAATATCTATTTTCCATTTCTGAGGATAGGAGTGGCGAGTAGCACAAGTAGTGAAAGCCGAAGCGAACTGGAACCGGTCATTTCTTGGGGTTCGTCTCCGTCGATTAATGCGGGGAAATGAAGGTTCTGTTGACCGGTGCCTCGGGCCACGTCGGACAAGCAATCCTCGGAGACCTTGCCGACGAGTATGAATGGCGATTGCTGGATCTCGAACACCCCGGTCATGACGCACCCGGTGAGGTTTTTGTCGGATCGGTAACCGATGAGGAACTTGTTGCCGAGGCAGTCGAGGGTGTTGACGCAGTGATCCATTTGGCTGGAGATCCTCGACCAGAGGCGGGGTGGGACAGCGTCCTCGAGAACAACATCAACGGGACCTATGTCGTCTTCAAAGCGGCTGCAGATGAAGGGGTCGGGCGGATCGCCTTTGCCTCATCTAATCACGCGGTTGGGGCATTCGAAACCGAAGGTCTTATCCCGGATATCTATCGCACAGACTCGACATTCCGTCTCGATGGGAGTGAACTCCCTCGACCAGGGAATCTCTATGGAGTGAGCAAGGCAACTGGTGAGCTCCTCGGTCGCTGGTTGCACGACACCTTTGAGACGAGCGTTGCTTGTGTTCGGATCGGTAACCTCACCAAGGATCATCCACCAAAGGATTACGAGCGTGGCCAGGCGATGTGGCTCTCGTACCCGGACTGTGCTCACCTCTTCGATCGCTGTCTGCAGGCGAGCTATGGCTACCTCATCGTCTACGGCATCAGTAACAATGATCGACGGTACTACTCACTCGAACCAGCAAGGACGATGTTGGGATACCAACCGCAGGACAACTCTGCTGAGTTCGAGTAATCGGGCTGTTGAGTCAGTCACCCGATACCGACCTTCTCGTGCGATGGGTAACTCACCAGGCGTTTATTCTGCAGCAAGCCAATAGTCTACCCATGGGAAATGATTCGAACGTACTCAAAATCGTCATCATCGGCATCATCGTAGTTTTCGTTCTCCCGATGTTGCTGATGGTACTCATATTACCTGTAATGGGGATGTGGAACGGTCCCCATATGTTCAATGGATGGATGGGAAGCGGAGTAGCCCCAGGGGTGGTTGGCCTCATCTGGTTCCTCATGACGGTCTTGTTCCTCATGATCATCGTTGGTGTCGGATTCCTCATCCTCCGGGCGGCGACATCCACCACGGAAGAAGACGATCCCGCGATACAAGAACTCAGAAAAGCCTACGCAAGAGGCGATCTCACCGAGGAGGAATTCGAGACGAAGATGGAACGATTGCAAGTAGACGATTGAACAGTTAAACGGGGTCCTCACCTCGCTATCAGAATCGTAATATTCTGCAATAGCAGGTCGCGATGGAGAAGTCGAATCCGGATCTGACCGCACCATCTACCTCCACCTGTGTACGGAGAAACGTCAGGGCCTCATGCTCGAACTCATGGGTACCCAGTCGATCATCATCGCCGAGATGCTGGCTGCCAAACGGGGGTAGAGCTTTCTGCAATCAAGTAACGTATCTCAGCTATGGAACGTGAACAGGTATCCTCTGGTGCGCCATGGGAGGAGCGTGTCGGTTATACGAGGGCAGTCAAGCTCGGTGAGCACATCCACGTGAGTGGGACAACAGCAATCGATGATGACGGGAACGTCATCGGTGAAGGAGATGTTGGCAAGCAAGCAACAGCCGCGATCGAGATCATCAAAACCGCACTCGAAGAACTCGATGCCTCCCTTGAGGACGTGGTGCGGACGAGGATGTACCTCACCGATGCATCTGACCACGAGATTGTCGGGGATGCACACCAAGCGGCGTTCGGTGATATCAGACCTGCCTCGACGATGATTGAGGTGTCCCAACTCATCGATCCGTCGCTATTGGTGGAGATCGAGGCGACGGCTATCCTTGCTAGAGAGGATCGTTGAGAGTTCTCAGAGAGTGAATCTACGTATTCATCACCGCCTTCGATGCACCCTTTGAAGGGCATAATCGGTTACTGATAACCGCTGATCGATGAGAACGATGACAACGATTGAAAACGTCACGACAGGTTCGATGTCCACACCGATCAGGCCAGCTGTCGATCTGTCAAGAGCTCCTTCGCACGTTTGACGGCGACATCTGCGTTGTCTCCATAGGCATCTGCTCCAATCTCGACTCGCCACTCCTCTGAGGTGGGCGCACCACCGACCATCACCTTCACCTCGTCACGAAGCCCCTCATCCTCGAGCAGCTCGATGACCTCCGCCTGGTGGTCCATCGTCATTGTCATCAATGCCGACATCCCGAGGATGTCAGGATTGTGTTCACGCACCGCTTCGATGAAGCGCTCGTTATCAACATCGACCCCGAGGTCGATCACCTCGAAACCGTTGGCCTTGAGCATCGTGATGACGATGTTCTTACCGATGTTGTGGATGTCCTCGTCCACGGTACCAATCACCACGATGCCGCCAGTGTCATCGTCATCCAACTCCAGCTCCTCAAGGAGTGGTTCGACGTGTTGGACGCCCTTCTTCATGCACTCGGCTGCCATCGCCAGCTGTGGGAGGAACACCTCACCCCGGCCAAACTGATCGCCGACGACCTTGACCCCAGCAGTCAGGCCATCTTGGAGGATCGCTAACGGGCTTATCTCCTCGGCGATCGCCTCGAGGGTCAACGATTCGGTCAGTTCGGCGTCGAGGTCGATGATAGCCTGTTGAAGTTCGGCGAGGATCGGATGATCCACCGCCCCTCGTCGCTCTTCTGGGTCGTCTACCTGATCGAGAAAGTCGTCGGTGTCAGTCATGGCTTGGTACCGGTGAAGGATGTGGTCGGGTCGATTGTGGCTCGATATCACCGAGGGGAGTGCCTGGCTGGGCGATATCGAGGGTTTCGTCATCGAGGGAAACCCCGCCGATCAGCTGTTCAAGCGAGGTGAGGTCTGCCTCTTGGACCTCGACCTCGAGGGGACGACCTCCAAGTTCACCGAGGAACTCACCGATTTGATGGGCGTATGCACGGTGAGGATCACCAACCACACCGGTGTCGAGCAGGACGACACGGGTGTAACCTCCGACGAGTACCTCGAATTGCGACCGTAAGAGGTCTTCACCGGGGCGTCCAGCCGAAATGGCGGTCGATGAGAGCCGATTAGCATCGTGCCAGGTTGGGGCAAGTCCAGCTGCTCGCTGCGACTCGACGAGCTGGTCTGTCTCACCTCGGTATGCCAGATAGCACTTATAGGGGTCAATACCAGCCTCGATCGATCCCGGTGTGAGGTAGTAGGTATTCGGTTGCTTCGCCTCACCGAAACGGCCGAGTGGTCGATCGCAAAGCGCATCGACACAATCACCTGCTCGCCAGGCGACGATCGGAGTCTCCCGGGAAACGGCCTTTCTGAGTGAACTACACGACCGAGCGTAAGCGAGACCGATGTACGGTCGGTGCGGTTTGGACAGCAGGTCGATCGCGCTTTGGACTTGGTCGAGCGCAGCGTTCTCGTCGCCGGGATCGATCGGCGACTCGTGTAACTCGTGCGGGATGTACTCGACCTTGACAGTCGGATCAATCGATTCAATCGTCGGGCGGAGCGAGGAACAGGCAACGATGGCGATTGTTTCTTCCATGATCATCCCCTCGCCTGTTCGACTTCGATGGTCGGTCGGTTCGCCTCGATACGATCTTTGACCCTCGGACAGGTCTCAAAGCGCTGATGTGGCAGATACATCGCCTCAAGGAAGTGCTGCTCGAACGCATCGGTGCCAGCAATCTCGTGATAGTCGATCGATTCGACCAGCTGTGATGCCTTCTCCCGCGTAGCATGGTCGAGCAGTGCCAAGCGTGCACCTGCTCCAGCACCGTTGCCGAGTGAGGTGACATCGACTTTGGGGACGTCTGGATACAACCCAATATCGATCGCTGATTGCACGTTGATGTGATTCCCGAATCCACCAGCGACGACCACCTGATCGACGGTGGGCTCGTCCAACTCAGCAAGTAGTACGCGGGTGCCTGCCTGGATGGCTGCCTTTGCCATCTGTATATCACGGATATCGTTTTGGGTGAGACGGATCGGTTCGACAGTCGCTGCATCCGCTGATGAGACGAGCTCGTAGGCCAACTCGCCATCGTCGAGTTCGACGACGTGATTGCTCTCGACCGCCTCATCGGTGAAGGTACCACGGCGGTCGATCACGCCGGTGACGAAACACGAGGCAACCGCATCGATGACACCGGAACCACAGATACCGATGGGAGGTTCGTTCTCGATCGTCGATATCGTCGGGGCATGCGTCGTAGAATCCACCTCGACGGTATCGATCGCCCCCGGTCTCGCCCTGACACCGCAGGTCAGCTCCGCACCTTCAAGCGCGGGTCCTGCCGGGGCAGAGGTGGTCAACACGCATCCAGGGGTGGCCACCGAAATCTCTCCGTTGGTGCCGATATCGATACAAACCGTGGTCTTATCCGAGCCAAGATGACCGGATGCGAGCAGTACCGCGACCTTGTCCGGACCGACCCAACCACCACTGATCGGCAACCAGTGGAGGTACCCAGCTTCGTTGATGCCCAGCCCGAACCGATCTGCCTTTGTGGTGACCGAGGCATGTCGTGCAGGGACGTATGGGGCACCAGCGACGTGGGTCGGATCGTAGCCGAGGAAGAGGTGGTGCATGGCGGTGTTGCCCACGAAGACCGCCTCATAGACACGTGAACGATCGACCGAAACCTGCGTGAGCGCTCGCTTGATGAGATCATTGAGACCACTGATAAGCACCTCCTGGAGCTTCTCACGGCCGTCTTTCTGGTTTCGACAGTAGCGCATCCGCGACATGAGGTCCTCCCCGAAGTCTGATTGTGGGTTGATTCCGGAGGTGACCGCGAGCTCCTCACCGGTGGAGAGATCGATGAGATAGACCGCGAGAGTCGTCGTTCCCACATCGATTGCGAGCCCGTAGCGTTCTCGGATGTGTCCGGGCTCGAGATCGATCACCGTCCTCTCATCGTAGACGGTTGCGGTCACCTCGAGGGTCCCATCATGCGCTCCGGCACGGAGCAGAGCAGGTAACTCACGATGGAGATGGTGGTCGATCGAATCCACCTCGAGGTCATACGCATCGGCCAGGCCCTCGAGGAGCCGCTCGCGATCGGCCACCCCATCAGCGAGAGTCGGGGCGTCGAGCCTGAGGTGATATTGTTCCACTACGGGGTCAAGCTCAACGGCTGTCGAATGGCCCTTCGTCAGGACCACATCACCCTCGGTCAGTGAAGCTGCCGGAACGGTGATCGATATCTCTCCAGGATCTACCAGCGAGCATCGACATGCGAGTCGTCTCCCCTGTTCGATGGCGTCGGATGAGAGAAGCTGTTGTTCGACCTCACTCGGCGAAGACAGATGTTTCCCACCTGCATCGACCTCGATTTCGCAGGTGCCACAGAGACCATTTCCACCACACAGATGTTCGAGTGGGACACCGGTATCGATCGCAACGCTGAGGAGATCGCTGCCCGTTGACGCATCACCTTGCCTGGCCTCCGGATGGAACCTGACTGTCGACCGCTCGCTCATCGGCACCACTCCCACGTTCGTTGAGGTGTCGTTCGGATCATGGGGCTAGTCTGCGATGGCAATATCGAGCCGATTTGCATCGAGATCGGCCTCAATTGAACGTGCCGCACTCGCGAGATTGGCGACCTTTGCAAAGGCGACCTCACGTGGGAGCGGCTTCAGTCCACAGTCGGGTGTTAACGTGAGTCGGTCCGGCGGCACCACCTTGAGCACCCGCCGGATATTTGCCTCGATTTTACCGACTGATTCGACCTGCTTGTCCTGCGAGTTGACCACCCCAACGCTCACATCCACCTCAAGATCGACTCCATCGAAGACCGACCCCAGATCGTCTGCATTGTCACTGGCAAGCTCAAGATCGAGCTCGTCGATCGGGAATGAGAAGACTGCAGGCGCCAGGGTGTCATAGTTGCCCGAACAGATGTGCAGTCCCAGTCTGACATCCTCTGGAACCGCCGTAGCGATTCGCTCGATACTCCTCCGTGCGATATCGACATGTGGCGACATGCCAAGCGCCGGTTCATCCAGCTGGATCCACCGGGCTCCTGCGTGGCCGAGACGGGCGACCTCACCACGGACCACCTCGGTGAAATCGGCGATCAATTCCTCCATATCGTCGTAGGCATCGAGGCTACAGAATGATGAGAAGGTGAACGGACCGGGCAGGGTCACTTTCACCGGCTTGACTGAGATGCTTTTGGCAAATCTGAAATCATCGACCAACCAGGGCTTCGATGAGGTAACTGATTCAGTCACCGTCGGCATGTGGGCGTTCCAATCGGCCGGATCGTCGCCAGTACCGGCATCATACCCATCGATGAACTGAGTGAAATGCTCGACCATCCCGTCCCTGCGGACCTCGCCGTCGGTCACGACGTCCAGTCCAGCTCGGTGATAATCCGAGATGACTGCCTTCACAGCGTCATCCGTAGCCTCCTCGAGCGTCGCTGCATCGACCTCGCCTGAATCTTCCAACGCCGCGATCTCATCGAACCATCCAGGTGTTGGATGACTTCCCACCACGGTCGTGAGTAGGAAGGCATCGGTCGGATGATTCTGGGGTCGGAACTGTTCGCGGGTCATCTGAGTGGTGGAAGGGATGGGATAGGCCGGATTAAAACTTGTGGTTATTTACTGGTCGAGAATATGTTTATTAGTAATATGTCGAACGTGACCATCCCCAGCCCACCGATCGATCGTCTCGACACTGAGGGGATCGAAACCATTCACGAGGCCTCGATGACCATCCTCGAAAATCTTGGTATCCAGGTCAGTCACGAACGGGCCCTCGAGCTCCTCGGTGAACATGGTGCGATTATCGAAGACGAGCTGGTGAAGGTCGATCGAGACCTCATCGAAGATGCCATCGAGCAGGCACCTAGCTCGTTCACTCTGCACGGGCGGGATCAAGAGAAAGACGTCACTGTAGGAGGTGACGGCCATATCCTTCGAGCACCTGGATATGGACCTCCGAACATCGTGACCGTAACCGATGGGCGTCGAAGTTCCACGATGGAGGATTATGAAAATCTCGTCAAGCTTGCACACCAAGAATCGGCTATCAACTGTACCGGTTACAACGTGTGCGAACCGAACGATGTCGACCAGGAGGTGAAGCACATCGAGATGGTTTCGAGATCGCTTCGCCTTTCGGACCAGCCGCTGATGGCATCGACCTACGGGGAAGATAGAGCAAGCGCCTGTCTCGACCTCGTCGGTATCGCCGTCGATGATCCCGAGCTGAGTCAACCGTACGTGGCTGGCCTCATCAACACCGTACCTCCTCGAAGTCTCGATACCCGGATGGTCGGTGGGCTGTTGACCTACGCTGAGTCTGGCCAACCAACCATCATCTCCTCGTTCACGATGGCAGGCGCCTCGGGGCCAGCAACGCTTGCCGGCTCGCTTGCACAAGCCAACGCCGAGAATTTGCTCGGTATCACCATCGCCCAACTGTCCAATCCAGGTGCACCGGTCGTCTATGGTGTGCCTTCATCGAACATTGATATGCGATACGGTTCGCTGTCAATCGGAAGTCCAGAATCCATGCTGTTCGTCTCCTTCGCTGGACAGATGGGTCGCTACTATGATATCCCCTCGAGGGGTGGTGGCGGGCTCTCTGACAGCAAAACAGTCGATTACCAGGCAGGGGTCGAGTCAGGATTCGTCCAGGCGGTGACAGCCTTTGCTGACATCGACTTTGTGCTTCATGCCGCTGGAATCCTCGAGTCTTACTCTGCTATCTCTCCGGAGAAATTCTTACTCGACTGTGAGGCGATCGACTTTCTCGACCGGTTTGCGACGGGGTACTCCCTCGATGAGGATGACCTAGCGATGGACGTGATCGCCGAGGTGGAGCCTGCCGGGCACTACCTGAGCCAGCCACACACTCTCGAACACGCAGAAAATGCGTTTTTACTCCCTGAGCTAGCGGACAAACGATCGCACAGTGACTGGGCAGATGATGGCTCACTGACGGCATTCGAGGTGGCGAGCGAAGCGGTCGGAAAGCGGCTCGCTGCCTACGAACAACCAGCGATGGATCAAGATATCGAGACAGCGTTAGAAGCAGCAACCGAGGAAGCGATCCATCGAATCCGCGCTTGATCACCGATCATAATCAAATCGATCGGTGGTCAAGCACAGATTTTTGCCTCCGGTGAATCGAACTGCACCATGATGTCACCTCTGTTCAACCCTGTGACGGGGATAGAATTTCCTCCAATCGGATTTGGCACCTCCGGACTCTCAGATGAAGAATGTACCGAGGCAGTCACGGCAGCTATCGAGCATGGTTATCGACACATCGATACCGCCCAGATGTACGAGAATGAGGCCGCCGTCGGAGAAGCCATCGCTCAAAGTGATATCGAGCGGGATGAACTCATCATCGCCACGAAGGTGAACCCACCAAACCTCGCATACGACGATGTCATCCACTCCACCAAGGCGAGTCTCGATCGACTTGGAGTCAGCGAGGTCGACCTCCTGTATGTCCACTGGCCGATCGATGCTTACGATCCCGAAGATACCCTCGACGCCATTGACGAGGTTAGGGACCGAGGCTGGACACGGCACATCGGGGTGAGCAACTTCACCGTTCCTCTCCTCGAGGAGGCAATCGAACTCCTCGACGCACCGATCGCCGCCCATCAGATCGAACTACATCCGTTGTTACCGCAAGCAGAGCTCAGGGCATATGGACAGGAACACGGCCATTGGGTCGTCGGATACTGTCCGGTGTTGCAAGGTGGTGCAGCCGGGGTCGGTGAATTGGTGACCGTCGCCGACCGACGTGGTATCACCCCATCGCAGGTCGCGCTCGCCTGGGCGTTGCATCTCGGTGGGGTGGTCCCCATCCCGAAAGCCCGCGGAGATCACATCGGAGAAAACCTAGCGGCGACAGCGGTGGAACTGACAGAAGAAGACCTCGAGCTCATCGATTCTATCGACCACGGGCGTCGGCTCGTCGATCCAGATAGTGGACCGTGGAACAGATGAGAGTATCGCGGACACACCGCGATCGATCGAATGCATTGACTGGGCACCATTCTCCCTTGAACCGTTTGGTGATTCTCGATACGTAGAAAGCGGTGTGAGGGCTGATAGCTCCAGGTAGGTTATATCCATTATGAGCCGCTGGGATCAGCGCGTGCTCTCGCCTACTATCGGCTCGACGTCAGCGAATCACCATGCCTATCGAAGTCGCAGGCCCTGCCGATGAGGACAGTCGTTCCGAAGGTAGAACACGAATCCAACACCACCTCCAGCTCATGAGACTACCATGCAAAACCCCTTGAACGAACAACAGGTCAAACGATACTCTCGTCAGCTGATGATCGATGGAATCGACGATGCTGCCCAACAACGGCTGCTTGCGAGTCGGGTACTTGTCGTTGGAGCAGGTGGACTGGGATCTGCGGCGATCCAGTATCTCGCCGCTGCTGGAGTCGGGACGATCGGGATCGCCGATGGCGGCGCGGTCAAGCTGTCGAACCTCCAACGCCAGGTCATCCACCATACCGAGCACCTCGGGGTGTCAAAAGTCGAAAGTGCCAGGCGGTATGTTGAACTCCTCAACCCGGACATCGAGGTCATCACCCACGAACAGACCGTCACCGCGGATACAGCAGCTGATCTAGTCGAGTCATACGATATCGTCATCGACGGGTTGGACAACTTCCAAGGTCGGTTTCTCCTGAACGATACCACCAGGCTAGCTGATATCCCGTTCGTCCACGGGGCGATCTACGGCTTCGAGGGACATACTACCGTCTTCCTCCTTGAAGAACCGTGCTATCGATGTCTCCTCCCAGCGGTGCCAGACGATGATCGGTTCCCATCTGGTGAACCGATGGGGATCTTCCCGACGCTTCCGGGTATCATCGGCAGCCTTGAAGCAACTGAGACCATCAAATACCTCCTCGATATCGGGACGCTCATCAAAGGAACGCTGCTCCGCTTCGATGCCCTCGATGGCACGTTCCTTTCGGCACCGATCAAAGCTCGTCCTGATTGTCCAATCTGTGGACCCGATGCAATCGAATCGATCGACGGGGTCGATTATGAGGGAGATTGCCGTATCGAACCGTGAGCTATTCGTTCTCGAAGTATGAGAACAGCCGACAGCTGTTACAAGATCACTAGCGTATCTGCCCGTATGGATACTCAAGAGCGCAATCGATCCAGCGAACCGACGGTAGAGTTGATCAATCCAATCGACCTGCCGAATCCCAAGCGACGCGAGTTCCTTGCCGCCATGGGGGGTATGGGCATGGTCCTCGTCGCGGGGTGTCTCGGAGATGACGATGAAGATACCTATCTCATCACCTTCACCGACCAGGATATCGAAGTCGAGGTCGCCACAGATGAGTTCATCCTCTTTCAGGCGCTCGACGAGGGTGTCGAGTTCCCCGATAACCTCTGTGAAATTGGTCGATGCGGACGCTGTACCATCAAGTATGATGGTGATGCCAATGACGTCGTCGACCACACGGAAGATCAGCAAGCCCTCGAAGCAGATCAAGTCACCGACGGATGGATCCTCACCTGTGTCGCCAACGCCAAGGCAAACTTCGATGCCGTTGTGACACGTCCAGGCGACTAACCGCTTCTTCTCAAAATCGAAGCCGTCTGTCATTCGCCGGTCGGCTTGGCTACAGATTCGGTGACCCTCGATACCGCGTATTGAACAATGCCGCTCTGTGAGAATTTGTACCACCTATTTTAACCGTGCCTCCGATGGTCACAGTGACCATGATGAATACCAAAAACTCCCCAAAGCGACACGCTATCGTCGCGATAGCGAGTATCATTGGTGCCGGGGCCATGTACTTCATGGGCTATCGAACCGGTGTCATCCTCGGGGCCATCTCCTATGTTCTATTGTTCCTTACGGTGGTAATCGGCCCAATATTAGTGGTCTTCCCTCGGCTTAGACGACGACTCACCGGGGAGTTTCCCTTCAACTGGCGATCCGAACTTGGTATCTGGTTCGTGATCTGGGCCGTCGTCCACGTCGCCTATATCGTCGACAATCCAGGTAACATCGATGTCCTGTGGAGAAGCTCGTGGGGCTTCACCGCAACCGTCGCCACGGTGCTCGCTGTGCTGGTCTTGTTCACCTCGAACACCAAAGCGTTCAGCTACATGGGCGCTAAGGCCTGGAAATGGCACCAGAGCCATGCGACCTACATCATCTTCTATCTGCTCTCAGCACATATCTGGCAGTTCTCGACGGTCATCGGGAATCGTCCAGACGATCCCGTCCATTACCTCTATCTGATCATGTTCTTCCTGGTGATGCTCTTACATCTGGTTGGCTTCATCAAAGTGATCAGGTTCTACAACCAGAACGGGAAATACCCTTCATATATCCGGTGAGGAGGTACCACCATCCACAGAGATACGTGGCCCAAGAGAACGCTGAGATCGCCAATCGTGGGAGACCTCAGCACCAGATATCTTTGGTTAGAATCCCGTTGAGGTTGTCCTGATGACCACGACTATCGAGATGCTCGTGGTTGCCATCGTCCTCTTGCCGATCGGTGGTTCCCTGCTTCCGTTACTGGCTAGACGCAGATATCGACGACCCGGATGGCCGATTGCTGCGATCACAATCACTGCGACGGCTGCAGTCGCAGCGCCGGTGGTCGCTAGCGCCACGAAAGAGCCAATCCGTGTCGAGGTCGGTGGGATCCCTGCCGCCTACGGCATCGAACTTGTCGTCGACGGTATCTCTGCGGTCTTTGTTGTCCTCACCCTCTTGATCATCGGTGGAGCACTCACACACCTTCGAAGCGCTGGCCCTGATGGGACCGCCTTTCACTCCGCTGTCTTGCTGCTCACCGGTGGCGTGCTCGGGATCGCACTAGCCGGCGACCTGTTTAACCTCTATGTGTTCCTGGAGATCTCAGCAATCGCCTCATACGCGCTCATCTCGAGCGCTGAGTCACGAATCTCGACCTACGCTGCCTTCAAGTACCTCCTGCTCGGTACCATCGGTGCCTCACTGTACCTCCTCGGGGTGGCGTACCTGTTCATCGCTACCGGGACGCTCAACATGCACGGTGTCTCCCTGGCGATCGCCGAAGTGGGTTACACAGACACCGTCGTCGTCGCCTCGTTCGTGCTCATCGCTGTCGGGTTAGCCATCAAGATCGCGCTGTTTCCCGTGCATACCTGGCTCGCAGACGCCCATGCGGCCGCACCGGATGCGATCAGTGCCATTGTCTCCGGATTGCTCCCAGCCGTCGCCGTCTACGCCCTCGCTAGAGTTGCAATGGGGGTCTACACTCCAGGGTTCTTCATCGCGAATCCTGGCTTCGGGCAGGTGCTGTTGT
>SKSH01000192.1 GCA_007118075.1 Halobacteriales archaeon | reverse complement strand
GCAAGTTGGATCTCACGAATCACGTCGGCTGATTCATGCAGACCTTACATGCATCATTGAGACTGTGTGTATCATTTGGTTTCACAGATTTGAGCTGAATGTGCAATTGCTGGAAAAGAGCTCGATGAATGGTTCGTTTTTGCAAGTCGCGTTATCTCCTGTCACCTTCGCACGTTCGTGTGTCGGACGCCCCGAATGCCGACCCAGAGGAGCGGGAGTTGCGTCACGATGTAAAGGAGATGAACGACATAATGACTGATGGATTGATCTGGGACGAATGGTAAGAATCCGAACGGAATGACCGTTATTCCCCCACCAAGTATTACGACCAGTGCCCAGAGAGCAGCGGCTGCGTAGGTGCTCTGACCGGGTCGATATACGAACGCAACGCCAAGCAGCACCGTCACGGTGAGCGGGACCAGTGTCTCCAGGCCCAGCAATATTGTAACGGGAAAGTCTGCGAGGTTGTGGATCACATGCCCTGCTCCTGAAACAACCAGTGCCGGGATTGCGTACCGCTGCGCCAATCTATCGGTTCGTGCCATTGCTCAGGTTCCTTAGGCATGATAAGGAGATAGTACTACTGACGAAACCACGGGAGACGTGTAAGCCCAATTCACACAACAACCGTAACAATTTGACTCAGATTCATTATCCGAACGTATTGGGGTATTTGACGTTGAGCCGTTTGGGATGGAATCTTGCTTTCTAAGGGCATCAACATCGTTCAATGACCACACAACTGAAGTATCGGTACAAACCTTTTCCCCGATTAGAGGTCGTTCGTCGGTAACATTGCCGCACCAAGGAGTGCCACAGCGACTATCTTCACGAGGTCTCCTAGCACGAACGGAATCGCCCCCATATAGAGGACCTCCATGAGCCCAGCCGATCCACCAGATAGCACCGTTACCCAGATATAGAGCCATGTGAGACCGAAGCCGTAGATAAACCCGAAATTTACGATTAACAATAGGACGACTACCATCGGGAGCCGGCGGACCAGTTGGCTTCTACCGACCACGAATCCAATGACCATCGCTGCGATAACGAACCCGACGAGGTAGCCTCCGGTTGGTCCCATGGCGTAACCAAGACCGGACGCCATGCCCTGGAACCACGGCAATCCGAGGATACCGCCGCCGACGTAAATCGCTTGACTGAGCCCACCGAATCGCATCCCAAGGACGATACCTGCCAGCAGCACGACGAATGTCTGGAGAGTAATCGGGACCGGGGTGAACGGGAGTGGAACTCGGATTTGTGCGGCGATACCGGTAACCGCTGCGAAACCGCAAGCCATCGCAACTAGTGTGAGTGTGTCAGCTTCATATCGATACCCGTAGATACGTCGTTGCGTCCGCCGATACGATGTCAGCACTTCGTTAAAGGATGCGGATTCAAACCTCGTCATAGCTGTATCAAAATTCCTGTTGGCCTCTACCTTGAATACTGCAGAAATGATGCCGCTCTTTTGTCAGTATCAACTGTTTTGAATTGAGCCGTGAATCTGTCATCGAATACTGGTCAGTTCGGTAGGAAATGTAGCCCTATCAGACTGTTACACTTGGTGAGATCAGCGCTATGGCACAGAAGATCTGTAGTCGACCTTCGCTGGCATTAATCTATGACAGTGTGTGGACGTACTTTTATGTCATCATGACGAGTGCGTTGTTGCTTTATGAATGGGCTATCGGAGACCGTACGTCGGAATCTTCACCTGACGTTCGAGGACATAGCCGAACATACCGGCGAAGGTGCTATAGAGGAATTTGGGTCAATCACAGCAGTTTCAGCCAGTGTCCCGACTCCGATATTCAATCGAGTGTTCGTCTACGAACCGTTCAAAGAATCGAATTTTCAAGAGGCCATCGATGATGTCAGATTGATCTGAGATGAGATTTAAAAACGGGTTTCGACACTCTTCGATGAGCTCTTGACCAACGAGCAGCCTGATTCTTCACCGTAACAATAGCTGCTGGAATTGATTTTGACATACGGGGAAACAAGGATTCAGGCTCGACCGATACCATCCACATGCTGAATCCCTCTGTGAGGTAAAGGGGCTTATAACAATAGTTGGAACAACGCCAATCTCGGCTCATGTCCTTGACCTTTCGAGCCTGGATTGCTCCTTGTTAGTATGGAATGCTTCGCGGTGATACTCAAGAGACAGGGGAGCATGAATAGCGATCTTTCCCCACCGCGAGAAAACAGTGCAATAAGCGCACAGACGACCAGAAGACGGTGACTCTTCATTTGCGGAGGGATCGGAATGTTCGCGCTGGCGGGTTGCACGGAATCCAGTGATGACGAGAGTACGACTTTGTGGATCAACCCGATGATGTATCTCTCACCTTCGATTCACCGGACGACGGGGCCACCGTCCAGTCTCCAGTTGAGTTCAGGGTATCGGTTGAGGGAGCCGATCTTGTCCCTGCTGGTGAAAATGTAGTCGGTGCAGGACATCTGCACATTCTCGTCAATCACGATTTTTTCGAGCGAGGGGAACCAATTCCCGGACCATCTGAGTCCGCCGAAGCGGACGGTATCTATCATTGGAGTGATGGACAATCGGAAGGCACCTTGGAACTGGAGCCAGGCGAATACACAGTGGGTGTACAGCTCGGAGATGGTGCACATCGTGCCTTCGGTCAAACTGACGAGATCACCATCACCGTCGAGGAGTAAGAGCGTATGCGGTCGAATTCCATCTTACTTGGATTGAGCCGCCTCAGAAGCTGCTCGTGGTGAAAACCCAGTCGACGAGTACGATTCCCTCTGCCAATGACCCTGATATCGGATTACGCCCGGTCGATTAGCCGCCGGACAATCGGAATTCTAGACCAGGGGTCCTCAAGTGCTCGACCAAGCCGGACGGCAGCAGGAGTCGAGATAAACGAAATAAAGTGGAGTGCCCACGCCCAAGAGCGTTCATGGGGTGGTTGCACTTCGTATTTCAGTGAGTTAGGATGGTTACTGTGATATACTGACAGCATTCCTCTGAGCATTTCAATCCCCTTCTCGGCATCGTAATCCACCTTGCGGTAGTGCTTGATTGGGTGGGTCCAACTCGAACGTTCCCAGTGGGCATAGAGATCGATGGCTTCCGAATCCTTTCGGGCGTGGCTGACGACGTGGAGTTGCATGCCGGACGTCAACGAGTCGCGCCAGACCCAGGAGCCGTTCTCAGTATTGCGATCGTATCGTACTTTTAGGGCAGAAAACAGGCTGGTTGAATAGCCCTGCTCCTTGAGAAATTCCTTGAGTTCACCCTCGGTAGAATGCAGCGTGGCAGCGTACTCGTCCTCGGTGGAGTGGGACACTGCGAAGCCACCGAAGAGGTGTTCTTTGACCGTATCGATGGCGGGGAGGGTGGCCCGACGTACAGCGGTAATGGGCATTGGGTTACCTTCGTCCCAAAGGGGAATAGAGGTTCCGCAGACTTTGCCATTCGTGATTCTTCCCGAAGGGTTTCATCTGGTAACTGTGCCTTTTGTACCTAGCACATCACACGGTATTCTCAATATGATTGCCAGTGGTCTACTGAGCGACCAGGGCGTGTATCTTACATGATATACTGTTCAAAATGATAGGATCTTTGGACTGATATGACGTGTCAGTGGGCTCATTCTGTAGGCGGTTCTATCCCCGTAGGCAAAGCAGTCTGTTTTCTACCACAATCCCGCTACGACGGCAATTCGATTAACATGCCGTAACACCGTTAGGTATTCGCAGGTACACAGGTAAGGCCCTTGATAATTAAGTGATATGACGGGTACTATCTACGTATGGCTTTGATCCGGTTGTCTGCGCTGGACTGGATTTGCTTCGCTCTCTTGGTACTCGGTGCGATCAACTGGGGCATTCTTGGTATCATAGAGATCAATCTCGTGGCGACGGTGATGGACGCGGTATTCCAGCCAGCTTCGGCGGAAATAGTACTCAGAACTATCTACGTCTTTATCGGTTTGGCAGGGATTTACTTCTTTTACCCGCTGTTTCGCATCTTCCAAACCAAGCAACATCAAACCACGACTGCCAAGGGTAAGCAACCTCCATAAACTATCTGCAGATGAAGGTTACTTGGCAATATTTCTGCAATGTTGCTACAGGAGGCGTACGCAGTTTGTGGGATTTGTGACCGATTGGTAGAGTCACTTATGAGTTAACATATGCTAGTGTGTAGCACAGTAAAGTAATAACGTTTGCATACAACCCGTCAGTATGGAGTCACGGCCCATTACTCTCTATCGAGGATGCAAGCCGGTGATCGATGCACAATACCTTAATGAAGGATCTGAAACACCAGTAGAGGTGATTATCGGTGCGATAGCAAGCGCTGCAGGGGTTGATCCCTTAGACTTGCCACCATTGTACGAGTATATTGATACCGACTCCCTCAACAAAATCTTCCAACAGCACGAGGGGACCACCGGTTCTGAGGCAGTGCTTAGTTTTAGGTACGAGAATTGGAACGTGTTTGTTCGTACCGACGGACGAATACGCATTTGTGACGGTACACAGCCAACTGCACCGCAACCCGTTTTTGATTCCAAACCTGCATCCGCCTGAATTCGATATACGTCGTAATGACGGACAACGCTGTTACACAGAACTACCATCGACTGCCTCCGACCAAAGCATCCGCTATAGCCCCGTAGGATCGACCACCGAGATTTCAAGCTACGAAAGGCTATCCATCACTCCGAGCGGTCGTTCTTTTCGACTTCCGTGATGACTACGTCCCAGTCTGGATGCTCGGCCCCATTCCGGCATTCGAATCCGCCCTCCACGTCGATTCCACCCTCGTAAGCCCGGCGGAGAAGCGATTTCAGTTCTGAGTTCAATTCTTCCTTCGACGTAACCAAAGTTTCTTCAGCTGTCATCGCTCGGAATTCATCTCGTGTTGCTCTGCTGGGCGTTCGTCTTCAAGTGTGACTTCCACCACACCGTAACTGTGCACGGTAATGGTGTGGCCATCGTGTACGAAGGTGATGTGAGTATCCCCGCGCATCTTGTTTCGAACTCTGACGAGCGCATCTAACGCGTCGGTGTCCATCGTGTCATTGAGCGGGGCCAATTCCACGGGGTCGGCATCGAGGACTTCCGATAGGGTTTCGACTACAGCAATGCTCGCTGGTGTTTTCCCCTGGCTAAATTGAGAGCGAACCGTCTTAGATCCCTGAGAGTTTTCGATAGTTTCGACATCAATCTCGGAATTAGATGTATCCATTTCAACTTGTCTTGCTGTCTGAGGTGGTTTAAAGAGGATACTGATTATACAGTGGGTTTATATAATTTCTCCAGAGCGGTCACACGGAACTGCTGAGGGTTGCGCCGATAAGGCGCCGTTGCCCTCGTCTGAGGCGGGACGAAAGCGACTGTTGGGTAATTCCGAGTTCGTCCGCGATCTCTTCAAGCGACGCCTCACGTGGTGTGTTGAAATATCCCCGTTCGTATGCTAACACCAGTGCCTCGCGTTGTGTATCGGTCAATTCATAGCCCTCTCCCTGGATCGGAAGCATCGCGTGAACCGCAGTGATACCAATCTGGACGTCGTTGTCCAGGCAGATTTCTCGAAACTCGGCGATCGACTCCTGAGTCTCACCACGGACCTCGAATCTCCACTCGTTTATTGTTCCAATTCCAGAGAGTACGACGACGTTTGCCTTGGCAAGTGCACTTAGGACACCGAAGTAATCTCTTTCCCACTCTGCACGCATGAGATACTCGTCACCGATGTTATCGACCAGTCGGATGTTGGTCACACCATCGTGAGGTCCGAACGCGTCTTCTATGTCCTTGGTTTCTGCACCGCGCACCCAGAAGTATGGAATAATCAACGTCTCGTGTGGGATGAGTCGCTCCAGCTCGACCGTCACACCTGGCAAATTCTCAAAGACACTCCCAAGGGGAAACTCATCTGTTGGACTCGAGAACTCCATTACAGTCGCCATGTGGCAGTATTCGTCTACCGAATGAATAATCGGCATGCGTGGTGTACCATGGTTGTACGAAATGAGGACACACCGTTCTCAGCCTGTAGCGTTTTCAGTGTGTAGGGAACCACCATACTCTCCTATCAACCATGGTGTACCAAGTCCTCCCCTTTTGTTCAGTGGCACAATCTATTCACACAAGCGAGCATGAGTGTGATAACAGAGATTCGTATTCCTTCTGATAATTTCGAACTTGGCCAAATTCTCAGCCTCGAGCATGCGTCGGTAATTGAACTCGAAACGCTCGTCCCGAGTGGGGACGTTACTGTACCGCTCTTTTGGGTCTACGAGCCGGTCGGAAATGGTTTTCTCGAGGCCGTCGATCGGTATCCAACGGTCAAAAGCGTCACCGAGGTGGACGTGTTCGAAGATCGGACACTGGTCAGACTCGATTGGGATGCTAGCCAGGACCATTTGTTTCAGTGTATCTTGGCGAACGAAGGACAAATACTGGCTGCGATTGGATCACCTGAAGGGTGGAATTTCGAGATACGGTTCCCAGACCGCGAGGCATTGAGCCATTGTAAGACCTGTTGTGATGATGCGCATATTTCACTGGAGATGACCCGTATATACAATCCCACCGACCCCGATGTCGGTCCGTGGTACGGCTTGAGTGAACCCCAACGAGAAGCGCTCACACTTGCGGTTCGAATGGGCTACTACGACATTCCACGTGGTTGTACGACCGCGGAGTTGGCTAACGAGCTTGGGATATCCGATCAGGCAGTGACGGAACGGCTGCGTCGAGCCATTGGTACCTTCGGCCGCTACGCACTTCTCACACCCACGGCACAGACGAAATCGGACTGATAGTTTCCATTATACACCATGCGATAAATGCAGGTTATTGGGCCTACCTTACTAGACTATGAATGGGAATCGAGAGCTGGGAACACGCGACTTCCAGTCGGTTGATGGTGGGTCCTCTTCTTCGGTCCGTGAGTCACTGATATCCCCCGACACGATTCTATCAGCACTAGCGAACGAACATCGGCGGGCCATTCTCAGTGCATTGGAAAATGCCCCCGAGATGACACTGGACTATGAACTACTTGTAGACTTAGTTGCAACTAGGGTTTGGACTGAAGGTGGGAATCGAAGCTCAGATGAACACCGACAAGGTATCCGAACTGCCCTACATCATACTCATCTCCCGATATTGCATGAGGCCCGAATCGTCGATTATGAGGATGAGACAGGTAATATCCAATTTGTTGGTGGAGAACTGGAACGAGTGCTATTGAAATTAATCGATTCCTACTGCATTAACGAGTGAACGAAGTCGACGTCTTCAAACAGACTCGAGCATATTTCTTTGACGAGCAACGGTGAGAACTAGGGCGTCAAATTCCCCTCACAATGCGTGATTCGATTGTGTCAATGGACCTTTGGAGAACCAGTTCTGGGGGGAGCATGAAGTCCTGTGCATCTCCCTGGTATTTCTCCTGAATTGACCCGCCTGGTTCTGTCATTATCCCAAGAATGCACATGTTCGATACTCTGTCGAGAGTAACAATCACCCTCACTCATCCCATGATGTTTTGAAAAATCCGATCCATCCTACGTTCCTATTGGGCCGGTTATCCACGGCTGGTTTCAGTAGGCCCTTATCCCGGCAGTTCGAACACACGGATGATGACCACCGGACATGTGTTATTACTCGGTCCCCCTGGGGCCGGAAAAGGAACGCAAAGCGCGCGAGTCGCTGATTCATTCGATATCGTACACATCACCACAGGGGATGCGTTGCGTGCTCGAAAGGACATGGAGACCGAGTTTGGTACTCCACGGGAATACATGGAAACCGGGGAACTGGTCCCAGATCCCGTCGTCAACGAGATCGTCAAGGCGGCAATCGATGCAGCTGATGGTTTCATCCTCGATGGATATCCCCGCAACCGTGAACAGGCTGCATATCTCGATGAGATTACCGAGCTCGATGTGGTAATTTCCCTCGAGGTCTCTCGGGAGGAGTTGCTCCTTCGATTGACCGGCCGACGGATCTGTGAGGACTGTGGGACCAACTTTCACGTCGAGTTTACCCCTCCTGAGACTGAGGATACTTGCGACGACTGCGGTGGCGGGCTCGTCCAGCGAGAGGACGATTCCAAAGAGACGGTCGAGGAGCGACTGAACGTCTTCGAGGAGACAACGCGACCGGTTATCGAGCACTACCGGTCGCACAAGTCATTCCATGAGATAGACGGTGAACGGTCTCCAGCGGAGGTGTTCGAATCAATCACTACGGTGCTCGAATCAGCGCTACCTGGATCGTAGATCAACCACCGATAACCGCGGTGTTCTCGGTAATGTGCAGGTACATGATGGGGGTTGCGGTTTGACTGACATCGATCGGTTCTAGCATTTCAGCAAGTTCTTCATCGATCGAGATATTAGCGTTTCCTTGGATGGAGAGTTCTTCGGCGATGATCGCCCCACGGATCGTTGGATTCCCTCCGAACTCGAGATGTACGTTCGGTGCGAAAATGACCGCATCCAATTCCATGTTACCATCTCCTGAATTGTAACTATCGCCACCGAGATAGATGATATTCCGGTGTGCTTCAACTTTCTCGTTCTCAGTTCCGATTGATGTCGCCCCACCGAAATCCAACATGCCACTGATGTAGTACTCAACACCATGATCTCCTTCACCGATCACCTCGATACTCTCACCACCAGATGCGATGAGATCGCCATCGATTCCGATAACCACATCACCGTCGCTGGTGTCGATATCCAGATCATCTTGTAGCTCAAGATCACCGTCGATAAAGTACGATCCTGCGGTGATGGTGCAGTCCTCGCCGCTTACAATACCCATGTCGAAATCTGCACAATCGTTTAGTTCACCGTTATCGTTCTCGTCAGCCAGCTCAGCTAACCTATCATCGATGATTTTGGAGTTGTCGGGTAACAGCTCAGCAGTATCCCACATATCAATGCTAGCGGCTTGTCCCTGGATGGTAGGGGGTCTCGTGGTCAAGACCGTCGAGTCGAAGGTGAGTTCGGACAGTGATTCGATGAATGCGCTGACCGATTGATTGTCGCGATCGACCTCTACGTTCCCATCGGTGTATTGCTCGAAGAACTGACCCCACCCCTCGTAAAACTCGCCGGTGATCACGATCTCGATCGTTCCATTGAACACCGGATTATCGTACGGGGAGCCGGTCTCCTTGTAGTGCTCCTCAAGGTTCGGGAAGGCCGGGCGCACGTGGTCACCAGCAACCACTCTGACCGCTCCTTTCTCGTTCGCAATACCGGTGGTGTCAAGCCGTAGGATGGGTAGGTTGGCCGTGAAACCACGCAATGCAAGGTTCGGTGGAGTGATGAGTGAGCCGCCGGTCTCGTCGAGTTTGAAGACCCCTGCCCCTTCGAGAGCATACGTTGTTCCTTCATAGTGTACCTCGAGGGTCCCTAACTCGTCCACCGAATGGAGCACCTCTGATGCATTCTCACCATCTGGCCCGTCGTGATCATGGTGGATGATCTCGAGGCTGGTCGGTTTCTCAGAAGCCTGGATCTCAGCTCCTTCAGGCGGATCGAGGTATATTGTCTTTGACATATATCCCTCGATGGCGACATCGGTCGAAGCAGAACGGACCTCGAGTAGCAGTCGCTCGATGGCCTCCTCAGTCGTTTGCTTCTCAGCTGTGGTAAATGAACCGACAGCCAAACCGATAATGAGGAAAGATGCAAAAATGACTATTCCGGCAAGTAGGATGGCTCCTAACACCTCTGACTGTCCTCTGGGACAATCCCACTTTCCGGACATACCTTTGTGTTATCAATTTAGAGAACGAAATAGGTTACCCCTCCTTTTATATGGGGGTAGCTTTTGCCAATTTGGTCTTAGAACATTATTGCAAGATTCAAAACCAGCCGTACCTTACCACCCACTGAATGGGTCACGCTGCGGACCGTGCGAAGTCGCTTATGCAGGAGGATGAGGAGTTCTCCAAAGCCATCGCCATCATCCGTGATTTCACGGAGGATGGGGATGAAGTAGAGTGGCGTGATGTCAAGGAAGATCTCACAAGTGGTCAGTGGGGCCGGCTCATCCAGGAAGGAGTGCTCGAGAGCGGTGAGGAGGGGTTCGTACTTGCTGATCCCTCGGGTATCCAGGAGGTCCTCGATGAGGGGTACGAACCGCTGACCCTCGAGCTTGAGGACATCGATGCTGAGGTCAATTGGACTATCTACGATAAGATTGCCGGGCTGGTCACGATTTCTTTCTTCGTGGCGTACTGGTACGATCCATTTCGAGATCAGATTGGCCAGACAATCAATCTCGTGATTGCTCCGATTGAAAGTTCGATGCCCTTCTTCTCCCTCGTCTTAGTCCTTGCGCTGGTGACGGGTTTGTACTCGGCACTGCTCCAGGCGAACCTAATGGACCGTGAGGTCATCGGAGCCTATCAGGAGCAGATGCAGACCGTTCAGGAACGGCGTAAGGCAGCCGAGGAGGCCGGAGATGAGGAGGCACTCGAACGGATCCAAGAACAACAACTCGAGGCGATGGGTGGAATGCTCGAGATGTTCAAAGCCCAGTTCAGACCGATGGTATGGATCATGGTGTTGACGATTCCAGTGTTCCTTTGGCTCTGGTGGTTCGTCGGCACTGGTGACCTCGAGGATCCCGAGGTCGTCATGCCGTTCCTCGGTGAGGCTCGATGGGATGGGACCTTGATCGGTCCGATGCCGACGTGGATCCTCTGGTACATCCTCTGTTCGATCGGCTTCGGCCAACTCATCCGGAAAGTCCTGAACATCCGGACATCCCCGTCCAGCTAATCGGAAACGCCTTTGTACACCGGAGAGCCTCGCATCGGTATGTTACTGACCGTGTCCGGCCCCCCCGGCGGGGGCAAGACCACCACGGCCGTAGCCCTGGCCGAACGGTTGGACCTCGAGCATATCAGCGGCGGGGATATCTTCAGAGCGGTTGCGCGCGATCGAAGCCTCACGGTCGTTGAGTTGAACGAACTGGCTGAATCCGACCAATCGATCGATCTCGAGCTTGACCGTCGGCTGCAATCGGTCGCAATCGAGCGAGACGATGTCGTCCTCGAATCTCGCCTCGCCGGTTGGTTGGCTGGAGCGCAGGCAGATTTCAAGTTCTGGTTGGATGCCCCGGTCGAGGTCAGAAGTGCCAGGATTGCTGATCGAGAGGGTGGCGAGGCCGATGTCATCGCCGATGAAACCAGACGTCGCGAGGAGAGCGAGGCCAAACGGTACCGGGAGTACTATGGAATCGATATCGGTGATCGCTCCATTTACGACCTTGGCGTCAACACGAGCCGGTGGGATCCGGACACGGTAATTGATTTGCTCGTCGACGCAATCGGTCGACACAATCCAGCAACCGATGAGGGGAAGCACTCGATTCCTGACATCGAGCTTCCGACCGACTGATGCCACTTCGGCCAGCCCCCACAGATAGATCCCCTGATGCCCATTGTGAGTTCGGTGTGGTGGTACTCGATAAACCGGCTGGACCCACCTCCCATCAGGTATCCGATTGGGTCGGGTCGATCCTCGGCATTGATCGGACCGGACATCTCGGGACACTTGACCCGAAGGTGACAGGATGTCTCCCGGTATTGCTTGGTACCGCAACCCGATTGACCGCAGTCCTGACTGGGGGAGATAAAGCATATGTCGCCCTCCTTGAGCTGCACGATGATCCACCAACAAACTGGCAGTCCAAGGTGTCTACCTTCGAGGGACCACTGTATCAGCGCCCCCCTCGCAAGAGTGCGGTTGCACGACGGCTGAGGATCCGATCTGTCCATGATCTCGAGATCCTCGAACACGACGGGCGCCGAATCCTGCTCAAGGTCCGTTGTGGCGCAGGCACCTACATCCGCAAACTGTGTCATGATCTGGGGATGATCCTCGGTACGGGCGGACACATGGCAGCGTTACGACGGATCGAGAGCACGCCGTTCGATGACACCGAATTGGTCACCTTGCACGATCTCACCGATGGGGTTGGATTCTGGGAGGATGAGGATGACGACGCAGCGTTCGAGGCGGTGGTCCGACCCGCAGAGGATGCACTGGCTCATCTCCCTTGGATCACGATCACCGACAACACAGCCGAGGCGGTGGCCTGTGGTGCACCGGTGTACGCACCTGGTATCGTCGAGATAGCTCCTGAACTCGCCGAGCGAGACGAAGCCACTCCGGTTGTCGTGTGTGCGACGAGTGACGGAAGTGCCGTGTGCATCGGCCGGGTCGTCGGTGATCTGGATGCAGACACCGGTGAGGTCATCTCGCTTGATCGGGTGTTAGTCTGAAACGGCATCGACCGACGGTGTGTAAACGAACTGCTTTTCACCGGAAGTACCGTTGCTCATCGTGCGGGACCGTGGGGTAGTGGTATCCTCTGCCGCTGGGGGCGGTAGGACTCGAGTTCGATTCTCGGCGGTCCCATCGTATGACCGGTCGCCAATCGGATAGATGAAAGGTGGTCGGTCACGAGGTCACCTCACCAACGATGCAGTTCTGTCCAGAATGTGGTTCGATGATGCATCGTAATGGCGACCGGATGGTCTGTGCTGCTGTCGATTGTGAGGCAAGTGTTCCCGTAGATGAGGAGCGAGCTGAAGCGTTCGTCTCGGTCGAAGAACAGGCGGAGACCGAGCTCATCGAGACAGATGATTCGATGGTCGATGAGGGGTTACCGACGACCGACAGCGTCCGGTGTGACGACTGCGGGAACGAGCGAGCTTGGTACACGCTCAAGCAGACGGCATCCGCTGATGAACCACCTACTCGTTTCTTCAAGTGCACGGAATGTGGTCACCGCTGGCGGGGTTACAACTGAGCCAGTCGGTTCGAAGGCTTTATCCACGGCGTTGGCCTCTCCTCACCGTAACAACCATGGCCGACAAACCGGCTTCGATGTACCGGGCTATCTCCAAGCCTCCATACACTCGACGTGAGTACATCACGGGCATCCCAGGTTCGAAGATTGCACAGTTCAACATGGGCGATCGTGAAGCCGGACCGGATGACTATCCCGTGCAGATGAGCCTCGTCGTCGAGGAGTCCTGCCAGATTCGCCACGGTGCCCTCGAGGCATCTCGACTAAGCGCGAACCGATTTTTGATCAAGCAACTTGGTGAGGGGAATTACAAGATGATCCTTCGTCGATATCCTCATCACGTCCTCCGTGAGAATAAGCAGGCAACCGGTGCTGGGGCAGACCGTGTCTCAGACGGGATGCGGCTCTCATTCGGCAAGGTTGTCGGGATGGCAGCGCGCCTAGACGAGGGTGATCGGGTATTCACCATCTGGTGTGATGTCGATGATGCGAAGGTCTGCAAGGACGCTCTTCGACGGGCGTACAACAAGATCTCTCCTCCGTGTCGGATCGATGTTGAACGCGGACAGGAACTCTTGATCGCCTGATATCGGGCGTGAGTAGGCGACCGTGGCAATCGATCTGGCGGTCGCGTCTGGTGGACCGACCTATCAACGACTGAAACGCCATCTCCCCGCACACGGGATTGCCGTCCATCACGTCGATACCGGGCCGGGAATCACCTCCCTCACTGAGGGGATACCTCCTTTTCCGTCGTACGACGTCGGTTTCATCTATCCAGCCCGAATCGTCAATGGGGATGTGGTGACGGCGATTCATGAGCTCCAATGGGTGAATAGTAGAGCAAACATCCTCACTACCCGTAACAAGGCTGGCTCACTCACCAAACTCTCGATGGCCGGGGTCGAGATACCACCTACGATTCACCTCTCTTCGCCAATCGAATGGCCAGAGCTGCGGTCTGCGTTTCATCGTCTCGAACCACCGGTTGTCATCAAACCAAACACGGCCACGAAGGGCATCGGCATCGTTCGAGTGACGGATGAGGATAGTCTTAGAGGGGTATTCGACTACCTCGATCTCATCCACTCGTTCTCAGCGACAGGTGATCGTTCGTTCCTGCTCCAATCGTATGTGCCTGAAGCCCTCGATCTCCGACTCACCGTAATCGATGGAACCGTGGCCGGAGCGGTGGAACGTCGGTTCCACGATCCCGGATCCGGTCGCTGGGTGAGGAACGTCCACCGAGGTGCCTCCACCCTCTCGATCACACCGCCCGCCCCGGTCGTCGAGGTGGCTGAGGCAGCAGCTTCGGTTCTCGGTGTACCGCTCCTTGGTGTTGATATCCTCATGACGGATGAGCAACCAATCGTCCTCGAGGTCAACGGTCGACCAACGATCGATACCGTGGAGAAGTACCCTGCTGATTTCTATGAACAACTGGCTTCCCTCATCGAGACCACAGCCTCGGACTAATCGATATCGATGGTATGCCCATCGCGAACTGTATCGAACCTGACCTCCAGCACCCCATTGTTGTAGCTTGCTGAGGCAGACGACTCGTCAACCTGCCGAGGCAATCGCACCTGTTCATCGTAGCTCCGACGCTCACCGGTGGCAGAGATCGCCACCACCCGTCCATCACAGGTGATTCCGATATCGGATTTCTCCACACCGGGAAGATCGGCTACCACGAGAAGTCCGTCCTCCTCTTCATAGACATCGATGTGTGTCGGTTGTCCACCGACGTCTGCGGTCGATTCGAACCGGATCGAGTTTGTCCCATCGAACATGTCCTCGATCATCCGCTCGAACTCTTTGAAAAAATCACCGAATGGGTCTTCACGGTCGTCATCACGCATGATTCAGACTAGGAATCGGCTGGTGGATAAGCCTTCGGTGACTGCGTCACTGGAGAGCAGTTATCTGACTCGGGTTTAGAGATCTCAAAAACCGACACCAAGAGCCTCGTCGGTCATCTCCATACTGGTGGCAGCATCGGCAACATCCATCATCGCACGGATGGCATCGATGTTCTCGGGGACGACATCACTCTCTTGATGGATCGCCTGGAAGAGGTAGAGCTCTCCATCTTCAACCGAGATGGATTCTCGCCAGATCGCATTCTCCCAGAGGTCTCCGCGCGGCCGTCCAGCATCGAGTGTCAGTTCCTTGAGGGCACCGGCACCATCGATGTTCATCGTTGGATCGATGAGGAACAGCCGGTTGGACGCATCGAGTACCTCGGCGACTGCATCAGCGGTTGGATCATCTTCCAGTTCGATGTTGAGCGCGTGAACGTGCATGAGCGTCGCCGGTACCTTCAACCCGAGCGTGTCGATGTTGAGGTCTGGGAAGATCGTCTGGACGTCTGGACCATGGTGTGACGGGAGGGTGACGGGGTCAGGCAGGATATCGTTGATCGGTCCCCGACCGGTCTGGGAGGGATC
>SKSH01000040.1 GCA_007118075.1 Halobacteriales archaeon | reverse complement strand
GAGGAAGGTGGTCTGGAGGAGCCTTACCGCGTAGTTGATGACCTTCCCGGCATAGCGGGTCTCGGTGATGATTGCGTTGAGGATGTCATCCGATCCCTCGGCGTCATAATACCCGATCTCCGCACCGAGCGCTGCGTTGAACGCCTTCGAGCGCATGTCTCGTTCGAATCGGTATCGGAGGATTGCGGCGAGCCAATAGGCCAAGAACGCCGATGTATACCGGATGGTGATGATCCCGGCGATCCCCAGGATGAGATAGCCCAGGGTGAACGGGATCCCGGCAAATTCGTAGATACCGAGAAACGCCTCCATGATGAAGTCGGTCGCCTCGATATCCTCGCCATGCTGGCCGACCTCGAGGATCGGGTAGATGAACGTGAGGCCGATGCCTTCGAACACGGCGACGCCAGCACCGAAGATGACAAGGCCGGCGGTGAACAGCGGGTTGTACCTGGCGACGCGCTTGAGTGCCTCGAGCTTCTCACGCCAGGTGATGGTCGACGTATCCGGCGGCATTTCAGTTGATTGTCGTATCGTGTCGATGCTGAAAGGTATACCGTTTCCGCAGTTCGGTACCACCGTATACGGTCATTTATTGTGCGTATCAATACTGCGTTGCGTAGTCCTCCATCGAAGCAGATAGCCTGCCCATCGCACGCCCTCGTGCGCCGGTGGTGTGGGTGATAAGAACGTAGCCGGCTACACAGGAGGTGAGCTCGGTCCACCAGGTTGGGACCTCCTCGGCGGTGATCGCCTCGATGAGGAGGACGATCGGGCCGAGGGTCACCGAGCTGACAACGATGGGACAGCCGGTGAGGAGCGTGGGTGGAAACCGGGCGTTGGGTCAGGAAGACGGTGGGAAACACCGCTCTCACCAGGTGGGTGTAACCGGCAGGGGTACGCCACGACTCTCGGAGTCTCAGACAGCGTCGCTACGAACGCCGTCGGGTATCCAACAGCCATGGCATCCCTCTAGTTCGTGTGCGGGCACGTAGTTAGCGGATACCTGCGTTGGGGAGCCATCCTCGAAGAAGTGACCGTGGTACCACCAAAACCTGATCGAGGTTCGATCCGTCTCGAAAGCGCAAGCTGCACCCGGTAAATGGCCGACTAAGAATCTATGTGGGACCACTTGATGAACGTATGTCACCACCGGATGCGACGGCGAGCATGGAAGGGTTCTCTCTCAAGCCACCGACGATCACCCACGAAGATCTGCTCATCCTTGGGGCTGATGCGTTCATGGACGATGCCGTGGCGGTCGTAACCGGTGCGGGTTCTGGGATCGGCCAGGCGACGTGCCTTGCGCTTTCGGCCAACGGGGTGACCGTCGTCGGATTCGATATCGATCCAGAAGGGTTGGCCGAGACGACAGCGTTGGTCGAATCGTTCGACCTCGGGGGGGACCACCACGAGGTGACCGCAGATCTGACCGACGACACGGCGATCGATGCCGCCATCGAGACGGCGAGTGAGGTCGGCCAACTCGGGTATCTGCTGAACATCGCCGGTATGCAACACATCGCGTCGATCGCCGAGTTCCCGATGGACCGGTATGAGCTGCTGATGAACCTGATGGTCAGAGCACCGTGGTACCTGACAAAGCGGATGATGCCTCATTTCGAGGAAGGGTCCGGTGGCGTAATCGCGAACATGTCCTCGATCCACGGCCACGTGGCGACACAGGACAAGGGCGCGTACATCACGGCCAAGCATGCGCTGAACGGGTTGACGAAGGCGATCGCCGCCGAGGGTGAGGGCGCCATCCGCAGCTTCACCGTCAGCGTCGGGTACGTGCTGACCCCGTTGATGGTCGATCAGATCGAGTCGACGGCGAGATCACGGGGGATCAGCGAGCGAGCCGTCGTCGAGGACGTCATGTTGGGGCCGGCTCAGACCAAGCGGATGATGACACCAGCGGAGGTGGCCAACCTGTTCGTCTTTGGACTCTCCGACCACGGTGAACACCTCAACGGTGGCGATCTGCTGTGGGACGGGGGGTTCACCACGACGTATGACTGATGAACCGACGCGGGTGGCGATCGCGTGTCAGGGCGGTGGGTCGCACACGGCGTTCACCGCGGGGGTGTTGCGTGGCCTGTTGCGTGAGTGGCCTGATGAGCACGAACTGGTCGGGTTGAGCGGCACCTCTGGTGGGGCGTTCACCGCGTTGGCGGCGTGGTATGGGATCCGTCGTGGTGGCCCAGCGGAGGCGATCGACATACTTGATGCGGTCTGGCAAGATCTGGCGGCGACCGAATGGACCGATCGTCTCGTGAACCAGAGTCTCGTCATGATCACCCGGCTTGAGTCGATGGGGATGCCACTGCCGCAGGTGAGTCCGTACCAGAATCCCGCCTCTCGACTCGGTGGTGAGCGGATCGAGCAGGTGTTGACCGACCACATCGACTTCGAGGCCATTCCAGACCTCTGTGGGGCGTCGGCCCCAGAGCTGGTCATCGGGACGGTGGACATCGAGGATGGGGCGTTTCACTCGTTCGTCAACGACGAGGTCACCCCGACGGCGGTGCGTGCCTCTGCAGCGGTACCGACGCTCTTTGAGGCCGTTGAACTCGAGGGACACTACCACTGGGATGGTCTGTTCAGTCAGAACCCGCCGATCGATGATCTGCTGACGGTCGAAGCCGCAAATAAGCCTGATGAACTGTGGGTGGTCCAGATCAACCCACAGGGTCGCGATGACGTGCCACGCACCATGGATGAGATCACCGATCGGCGTAACGAACTCGCTGGGAACCTCTCGTTGAACCAGGAGCTGCGCTTCGTCGAGCGGGTCAACGACTGGATCGACGAGGGATATCTACCTGAAACGGACTTCTCACAGCCATCGGTGCGACGCATCTCGATGGGTCGGGCACTGCATTCGGCGACGAAGGTGGATCGAAGTCCGGCGTTCATCGCTGGGTTGATCGGTCGCGGTGAACAGCGGGCCAAACAGTTCCTCACGGACTATCAGGAGTGAATTGATCGGTCTGGATTTCACCGCTCGTACCCGTCGTGAAGCAGCGACAGCTGCTGTAACTGCGACGGGGGTTGGATCGACGTCTATCGTGGTACATCGAGGGTTGATGGCTCGGTAGGTATGCACGTAGCGCAAGGACAGACCTCGACAGTGGTTATGAGCAATCAAACCCGGTTTTAGACGTCTTTACCATGCAGCATAGGCACGTGGTTCCGGTGTATGTCCCTCGGGATCACCCATTTTGCGGTTGGAGCCGCCGGTACGGCGCTTATCCTCGCCGTCGTCGCGCCGACCATCCGCTACCGTGGGACGATCATCACGCTTGGTGGTATCTGGGCGTTGATCCCCGATATCGGGAAGCTGTATCCCCATCCGCTCTTCCTCGAGTTTCATGATTCTCGGCTGGCTGACCTCTTCTGGTTCCATCTGACGATGGATACACTTGACCCAGGCGATAGTGTGGTGGTGGCGACGGTGGCGGTGGGGCTGTACCTCATCGTCATGGTGGTCACCGAGTACGGACTACCCTCGGGGTCGCCGATGGCACACGATGCCAAGATCGGGATAGGGACGGACGATGATTGATCGCTGATTCGGTAGCTGGTGCTGGGTATCTTCACCTCGTGAAAAAGCATCACCGGCAACGGGTGCTCTCCGTTTCCGCCACCTGCAGGGGCACGGCGTACGCACCAAGGTGCGTGAGGAGCGTGAAGTATGAATATTATATGTATTATATATGGAATATAAAGTATGACTGTCTGTCGTATATGGGTAATAGAGCACTCATATGTAACGATAGTGGGGCTTTATCCCATTGGAAGTCCTGTATTAGATTGGTGACAATAAATATGCCAGCAACTGCAGTTACCCAAACTAGTATCGACCTCGTCAGCACGATGTCCGAGGAAGTCTGGAACAACCAGAACTACGACAGCCTCGACGACCTCGTGTCCGACGACTTCGTCCAACACGGCCCCGTGACCGGCATGGAGCTCACTGGACGAGATGAACTCGTCTCGAACATCGAACAGTACCACGCAGCCTTCTCAGATCTCTCATCCACGGTGAACCTCGTCTTCGGTGATGAGTCTGGTGAGTACATCTGTGGACACTTCACGAACACCGGGACCCACGACGGTGAGTTGATGGGTATCCCCGCGACAGACGTCAAGGGGACCGTCGACGTCATCGGTATCTACCGAATCGAAGACGGGAAGATCGCCGAGTCCTGGATCTCTGCTGATATGTTCTCACTGTTCAGCATGATCGGCACCTACCCTGAGACCGACTCCTTCGCCGCATAGGCGAGGGTGGTTTTGCTGCCGTTTTTTCGATGCGTTGTAATCGATACTACGTACCAGACTAGGTGTCTCTACTCCCGTCGCGATACGACTCGATCGTCCGTTCAAGTCCCTCCTCCACCCCGACCTCCGGCTCGAACCCCAACTGCTTCCTCGCCTTCTCGATATCCGTCACCGAGTGCTCGATCTCACCCTCGCGACCCTCGACGTAGACGATATCCGAGTCCGTGTCCGTCAG
>SKSH01000055.1 GCA_007118075.1 Halobacteriales archaeon | reverse complement strand
TCGAAGACACCCGCGAAGTTGGCACCCTCATGGAAGTCGCCTTCACTGGTAGCACCATCTCCGAAATAGCACACAACACCGTGGTCCTCGTCGAGGTAATTGACGGCCATCGCGGCCCCGACGGCATGTGGAATCTGGGTCGCGATCGGGATGGCCTGTGGGAAGATCCGGTCACGATCCTCATCACGATGGAACTCACTGAAACCGCGTCGGAACAACAGGATATCCGCCATCTCGACACCGAGGGTGAGCAACATAGCGTTCGAACGGTAGGTAGGAAACAACCAGTCGGAAGAATCCATCGCCCAGGCAGCACCAACTTGGGATGCCTCCTGGCCCTTGAACGGTGGATACCCTGACATCCATCCACGGCGCTGGAGGTTGACCGCACGCTCATCGAACGTCCGTGCTCTGACCATGTGCCGGTACAGCTCGAGGGCATCTGCATCGCTCAACGGGCTTGCCTCGATGCCACCATCATCCAGCACCTGGTGCATGCCGCGGTAGGGGTGACCGTCGGTCAAAATCGTTCCGATGAAGCAAAGGCTGCTCAACGAGTATGAGCGAATATGGTGTCGGCCGGAGCGGTCGTCGGAATCCTCATCCTGATGGCAATCCACATCATGCTCGCGGCGATCGGGACCAGATTCATCCGACTCTACGTGGAGACACGTACCGGTGAGGCGATCGCGATACTCCTCGTCATCCCGACCCTGTTGTTCTTCTCAACGCTCTTGCTCAGCGGGGTCTTTCACCTCGGTTTCGACCTCCAAGATCGGTGGCTGGCTGCTATGATCGCGATCGTCATCCCATTCGCACTCGGGTTGACGATTGATTATCTCTGGGTCGCCTCGCCCGAGGAGGTAGAACAGGCGATCGCCGACTGAAATCAGGCCAGCGAATCACTCCAAGTGGGCATCGATCGTCTCGATGATGGCCGCTTGGACGGTTGATTGGTCTTGACTCGCATCGATAACCTCGAATCGATCTGATTCTTCTTCGATGAGACGCTCGTAGACGTCGCGGACATCGGCGAGAAACGCCTCTCGTTCGAACTTTGACTCGCCTCCACTGCGATCGACGGCCGTGGTGACGTCGATATCGAGGTAGATGGTGAGGTCAGGCATGATCGTGAACGGATCATGGACGGTCCGGACATAACCCACCGAGTAGTCGATCCGATCAGCCAGCGTGGCTCCCTGATATGCCATACGCGAATCGATATAGCGGTCTGAGATCACGAGCTGCCCGGCGGCCAGCGATGGCTCAATCGTCTCAGAGATGTGAGCTGCATGATCGGCGCAATAGAGGAACAACTCGGCGACCGCGTCCGCTGTGGGGTCGTCCACTGATTGCCTGACGGCATCACCGTACCACGAATCGGTGGGCTCCTTCGTAAAGACCGCCTGTGGATAGTGTTCCTTGAGTGACCGCCAGGCGGTGGTCTTGCCACAACCGTCGAGGCCTTCCAGGGTGACCAGCATACGTGCGTGAACACCGTGACGGGGGCACATATAGCCTCATGGATTGATGCACTATCGGTGAATCGTTCTGAGCCCCCATCCTCCCACCCAATCGTCGGAATCCTTACGTTTTTGAGACCCGAACGGTGGCCTATGCAGATCCTCATCACCGGCGGCACCGGTTTCATCGGTCGAAATCTCTGCAAGGAGCTCGTCGAGCGTGATCACACGGTCACTGCGATGGCGAGGAGTAAACCGACCGAGTCTCTCCCTGCGGGGGTGGAGCTGGTGACCGGTGATGTCCGAGAGCCGACGGACGTCGAGGATGCCATCGAGGGACAAGATGCCGTCTACAACCTCGTGGCCCTGTCTCCACTGTTCAAGGCGCCGAGGGGGGCCCATGATGCCGTCCACCGGCAAGGGACCCAACACCTCATCGAGGCTGCCACCCAGGCAGGGGTAGATCGCTTCGTGCAGATGAGCGCCCTCGGAGCAGACCCCAACGGGACTACCGAGTACCTCAGGGCGAAAGGAGAGGCGGAGGCGATTGTCAAAGCAAGCGACCTCGATTGGACCATCGTTCGTCCCTCAGTGGTGTTCGGTGACGGTGCAGAATTTGTCGATTTTACCAAATGGGTCTCATTTCCACCGATGCTCAGTGGACTGTGGTGGCCATACATCACCCCACTACCAGGGGCTCGTGCTCGCTTTGAACCGATATGGAGCGAGGATCTCGTCGGATTGCTGGCAGAGATCATCGAGTCAGCTGAGCACAACGAACAGACCTATGAGTTCGGTGGGCCAGAAACTATGACCCTTGCAGATATCGTCCGATTGATCCACCAGGCAGAGCACAAATCTGCTCGCATTCTCCCGATACCTACAGTACTCGCCAAAATACCTCTCGCGATCGGTCAACATATTCCAGGGTTTCCGCTGGGTAGCGATCAGGGTCGGTCACTCGATATCGATAACGTGACAACATCTAACGATGTCGACCGGTTCGGACGTGATCCGGCCGAGCTCGAATCATTGCGAGCATATCTCGGGGGCAACAAGAGGTAGAATATAAACAGAATTCCATATCTGTGATATTTGTGGAATAGAAGCCGTCAGACACCAGATTTCAATGGCAAGCTGTAACCACCATCAAAAGGTATTTATCTATGATTACCAGTCTTTCAAATCAAGGTATCCTCCATGAGACTCGCACTAATTGGGTTTGGGCAAGCAGGCGGGAAGATCACCGATAAACTTCTCGAATATGAGCACCGCACAGGCCGGAACATCATCGGGGCCGCGATGGCCGTCAACTCCGCGAAGGCAGATCTTCTCGGCCTCGAGTGGGTCCCTGAAGAGAATCGGCTCTTGATCGGTGAGGCGCGCGTCAAGGGCCACGGCGTGGGTGCCGACAACGAGCTAGGTGCGGAGATCACCGAACAGGAGATCGACGAGATCCAGAGTGCCATCGATCAGATTCCTATCTACGATATCGATGCGTTCCTCATCGTGGCTGGACTCGGTGGTGGCACCGGAAGCGGTGGTGCACCAGTCTTGGCCAAGCACCTCCGTCGACTCTACACCGAACCCGTCTACGGCCTCGGAATCTTGCCAAGTAGCGATGAGGGAGGTATCTACAATCTCAACGCCGCCCGCTCGTTCCAGACGTTCGTCGATGAGGTTGACAATCTCCTGATCTTCGATAATGATGCCTGGCGACAGACTGGTGAATCTATGGAGGCGGGCTACGACGAAATCAACGATGAGATCGCCCGTCGATTCGGATTGCTCTTTGGAGCAGGTGAGGTCGAAGCCGGTGATGAGATCGCCGAGAGCGTCGTCGACTCAAGTGAGATCATCAACACGCTCGCCGGTGGTGGTGTCTCGAGTCTCGGATTTGCCGAGGAACAGATAGAGCGCTCCAGTGGCGGCTTGCTCTCGAGAATCACCGGCGGGTCGAGCTCAGGAATCGACTCCACCGCGGCGACCAATCGGATCACCAGCCTTGTTCGGAAGGCGACGCTTGGCCGATTGACCCTCCCCGTCGAACTCGAGGGGATCGAACGGGCGCTCGTCGTCGTAGCCGGACCACCGGAACATCTCAATCGAAAGGGGATCGAGCACAGTCGAAAGTGGACCGAGGAACAGACCGGTTCGATGGAGGTGCGTGGAGGTGACTACCCGATTCGAGGGGCCAACCACGTCGCAGTCGCTGTCTTGCTCTCCGATGTGACGAACGTGCCACGAATCAAGGAACTACAGCGGGCGGCGATCGAGGCACAGGAGAACATGGACGAATTGCGTAAGTCTCGCAACGAGCGGTACGAAGAACTGGTCGACGACAACACCGAAGAACTCGAATCACTATTCTAGGCCCGGAGTAACGGCCAAGGTATGGATATCTTCGTCCCGTTTGATGCTCACGATCCGAAGAGCCGTCTCGAGCCACCGCTTTCGGCGGCTGAACGGGGTTCATTCGCCGAGGCGATGCTCGCCGACGTGATCGATGCCATCGAAGCGACCGGACACGCACCTCGGGTGCTCTCGACAGCCCCGATGGACCTGTCGGTCCCTGTGCTTGTCGATGAACGACCCCTGACAAAGGCGGTCAACGGTCTGTTTAAACTGACCGAGGGACCCGTCGCCATCGTGATGGCCGATCTCCCTCTTATCACCCCTGAAGCGATCGATCGGCTGGTGTCGACCGATGGGGAGGTCGTGATCGCCCCAGGAGTCGGAGGTGGGACCAACGCCCTCATCGTCAGGGACCGAGCGTTCCATGTCGACTTCCATGGCTGTTCTTTTCGCGACCATCGAACAATCGCCGAGCGGGCTGAGCTGACAGTCGCCACCGTCGACAGCTACTCACTGGCGTGTGATATCGATGAGCCCGCGGATCTCGCCGAGGTACTGCTCCACAGCGATGGACGTGCATCACGATGGCTTGAGAGGCAGGGAATCGTTATCACCGAATCCGACGTGGGCCGGGTGACGATCGAACGGACTACCATGGATTGAAGAACCGGTATGACGATCTACTGATGACGTGAGTACGGTTGAGATCCCCGATGCAGCGGCATA
>SKSH01000143.1 GCA_007118075.1 Halobacteriales archaeon | reverse complement strand
TTGTGTGGTTCGCCCTCGCTGAGAGTTATCTCGGCGCCTTGGGCGGTCGATTCCTCATCGGACTCGGGGGGAGCGTAATCTTCGTCGCCATCCTCAGGTTCGCGGCGAGTTGGTTCCCAGCTCACAAGTTCGGAACGATGAATGGGTTGAGCTTCGCCCTCGCTGGGATCGGTGGAATCCTGGCCACCACGCCGTTCGCGATCATGGTCTCGGCCACTGGATGGCGGGAGGGGCTGTTGCTCCTCGCTGGCATCGGGCTCGTCGTCGCCACCGTCACGTTCGTTGTCGTCAGGGATTCACCTATTCGAGCCGGCCTCGAACCGATACCGAACACGCCTGAACCGGTTAGAGTCAGCCTTCCAGAGGCCCGTGAGTACCTCGGTATCATCCTCCGTGATCGGTCGACCTGGCTGGTGTCGGTGCTCCTGTTCTGTACCGGTGGTATCAACCTCACCCTCTTCGGGCTGTGGGGGATCCCCTACGTCGTGCAAGTGTACGATACGAGCGTCACCTACGCATCGATGTTCACGCTGCTTGGCGGTTTGGGTATGCTCGTGGGGCCACCGGCCTTCGGGCGCCTCTCAGATGCTGTTGGCCGACGAACCGAGCTCATTCTCATCGGCGGCTTTGTCTACACACTCGTATTGGGGATCATCGCGATCAACGGGAATCCACCCCAACCCGTGGTAGCGACCGCCTTTTTCATCACGGGGGCGCTCAACGGGGTGTTCGTCCTCACGTATCCGCTCATCAAAGAGCGCTACGACGGCCGAGCTGCTGGTATCTCGCTCGGTACGATCAACGGTGCCACATTCTTCGGTGCCGCCGCGTTCCCTGCACTAATGGGGATCGCACTGGATTCATACTGGACTGGTGAACTCGTCGGTGGCGTTCGTGTCTACACCGTGACTGGATACCAGATTGCCTTCGTCATCGCCACGATGGCCGGTGTGGTCGCTATCGTGTGTGCGATTTGGTTACAACTCGACGAGAACGGGCGGAAGAGCCGTTGAATCACCGCTTCAACCCGTCCACCGGAAGGTCGCAAACGGTTTACCCACGTGGCTCAGACCAAGTAATAATCAGGTGATATAGACGCATGGGGGTTGAGATTCAGGAGTCCCCCGTCTCCGACGAAGAGTTCGCCGTGATGCGGGCGTTCGTCTTCGAGTATCTCGCAGCGAGTGTCGAGAACGAGTCGGAGGGGGGACGGATGCGGTGGTATCCATGGCACTCTGCTGAGTACCGTCACAATCATATCCTGAACGTGGTCGATCTCGCGGTAGAGATCGCTGAGAAGGAGGGTGCGAATGTCGATGTCGTGAAGGTTGCGGCGCTCTTTCACGATATCGCGAAACTCGATGCAGATCAAGAGGTCCATGCTGAGCATGGTGCCCGAATCGCCGAGGAGTACCTCACCAGCCAGACAGACTCTCCCGAGTCATTCATCCGGCAGGTATCTTCGGCCATCGAGAACCACAACTACGACGGAGCTCTAGAGGACCTACCATTGGAGACCCAGGCACTCATCGAGGCAGATCTCCTCGATAAAATCGGTGCGAACGGTGTGACGCTCATGTTGCTCCGGATGGGATACGAAGCCAGGACCCACCTGGATGCGGCAGAGATGGTCGAGCGAGTCTACAGCCGTGGTGTTGACGCAGCCAAGCGCATCCATACAGAAACCGGCAAAGCGCTCGTGCAACGCCGGATCAAGCGGGTCCGTTGGTTCAGCGAGTGGCTCCAGGACGAGGTCCGAAATATGACGGTAGAAGACGAGGTTGAGGGGTAGTTCGCGACGTCTGCCTCCAACGGTACGAATTACTCACGGCACGTTGCCATCGCCTATAGTCAATATGTCGATCGTCTCGGTCAGATACCGTGGCGCATCAGCTGGCTACGCAAGACGTCTGGTTCCTTGAGTCCGGTCCCCGTGGCGATGACGACGACATCCTCATCCGGGGAGATATGTCCTTCATCGACGAGTGCAGCTGCCCCACTCACTCCAGCTGCGGCTGTTGGGGCGATCCCGATCCCTTCGAGCCCGGCCACCGATAATGCGGCATCGAGTATCGCATCATCATCGGTGGCGATGGCCTGGCCACCACTCTCGCGGAGGACATTCAGCACTTCGACACCGGCTCCCGGTGCGTTCACTTCGATCCCACCGCAGATGGTGTCCGGTCGCTCGATCGGCGTGATGTCATCAGCACCTGCATTGAACGCATCGACCACGGGAGCACATCCAGTCGACTGGGCGGCGTGAAACGCCGGGAGGCGGTCGATCCATCCGAGTTCAAGCAGCTCGTTGGCCGCCTTGAACATACCCAAGAGTCCGACGCCACCACCGGTCGGATAGACGATGTGGTCTGGGACAGACCAATCACGTTGTTCGGCCACCTCATAGAACATGGTCTTCTTTCCCTCTCGTCGGAATGGCGTGTGATCGGTGGCGACCGGATGCCATTCTGGATGGTCCTCAAGGGCGGATTTGAAGGCCCGACCGGCATCTTGTAGGCGCCCTTCGACGACGGTCAGATCGCCTCCGAGGACGTTCACCATCGCCTTCATGGTGAAACTTGCTCGAGCCGGGAGGAAGACGTGGGCTTTGAGGCCGGCTCGGGCGGCATAGGCCGCAGCAGCATGGCCAGCGTTGCCTGCTGAGGAGAGTGCTATCTCCTCGACGCCGAGTGCATTTGCAGCTGAGATGGAGAGGGTTGCTCCACGGTCCTTGAAGGTCCCCGTCGGGTTCTCACCTTCGATCTTCAAAGAGAACGAGTCGACCCCTACCTCATCGGCGATCTTTGGACAGTCGAGCAGTGGGGTTGCTCCCTCTCCCATCGTGACTGCTGCATCGGCTTCGATCGGGAGCAACTCGGCGTATCGCCACATCGACTCGAATGAGCGTTCAGCGAGCTGTGCCCGCTCGAGTTCGAGTGCTGTGAGCTCAAGCTGTGGTTCTACCATCGCCCCACAATCCCCACATCGAGGGGGATTGAGGCTTGGTTCGGCCGACCAGTCACACCGTGGACAGCGCACCTCGTGATACGCTGGCGTCAGTGCCGCATCCATATTCGGAGATTCGGTGGAACCAGGCAAAAGGCCGTTCGGTCTGGTGAGCAATCGATTAATCGGCTGCGGCCACGGATTCTTCACCGAGGATACGCGGACCGAACTCGGTTCGAAGGTCGACATCGTCACCGGTCAGGACGTAGATGATCTCATCGAAGATGCTGAACAGGCCAGGGACCATCCGCAGGGCGAGCAATGCCAACCCGAGGACGACTAGGAGTGAGACCGGTTGTGAGATGATCGTATGGGTGATGAAGTAGGAGTTCCGTATCGGTTCGACCCCGAAGAGGGCCGAGATGGAGAGGAACGGTTCGAAATCGAACCAGCCGAACGGAGTGGCGAGACCGATGAAGACATTCCGAACCAGGTTGAGCGTGTAGATTATCACGGCGATAACGGCTGTTGCGATGAGTTTTCGTACCGGTTCCCCCTCGACAGCGAGGATGGCTCCTGCAAAGACCGCAATACTTCCGAGGCCGGTGCAGGCCATGACGATGTAGGTGGTGTGGCCATCGAAGTCGAACTGACTTGTGTACCCCACCGCGTGGTCGGAGACGAGACCCGGTTGGTGTCCCAGCAGTGTCATCAGTTCGTGGGTGTGGATGGCCACCGTCTCAATGAGCCATTGACGGGTCGTCTCGAAGGTGGAGATGGGAAGGTAGATCGCTCCCGTAATCGCCACCGCATTACCGATGACGACTAGGCTCTCACGCCCACGCCAACGGACGATCGCAACCCAAAGACTCAGTGGGATGGCCAACGCAATCCCGACCGCCTGTATGGGACTACGTACCTCGAGGGCGTAATAGGGGAGCATCACGACCCAAACCAGCGCAAGTACGCCCCAACCAATGGTCGTGAATCGACGTTCGAGGAACCGTCGGTTGGTCCATGCGGTGATCCCAGCCATCGCAAAGAACATGATCGAGATTCCCGCGATGAGTTCCCATGGCGGAAGTGGTGAGAGCAGCGCACTGACTGACACGGTTGTGGTCGTCAGTAGTTCAGCCAGCACGTGACAAAAGCCTTACCGCCGACCTTTATTGCCTAACCGATGACTACTAGTTTATTACTCCTGATATCCTAACATTCCTGTAATTATGACATCCTCGCGGTTGATTCTGGGCGTATTGGCGATTATCCTGGCAATCTCGTTGATCGGAGCAAATGTCGCCGTCGGTCTTGATCGTGGGGTTCTCGATGATGAGCATGTCAGTAGTGAGTTGGATGACACCGACATGTACGAACGAATCCACAGCATCCTCCTCGAGGAACTCGAGGGAGAACTCCCCGATCCACCCGATCAACTTCCAGGTGATATCCAGGTGAGCGGTATCGTCGAAGAGACGTTCACGGTCGAATACATCCAGGATGTCTTCGAGGGTAACATCAAGAATCTGTATGCCTTCTTACATGGCGACACCGACACCGTTGAACTCATCATCGAGGTCGATCCACTCATCGAGAACTTCGAGACCGCTGTCTCCCAGCAGATCGCTGATCTCCC
>SKSH01000181.1 GCA_007118075.1 Halobacteriales archaeon | reverse complement strand
GGGGTTGTCATCTCAACGAAACGGTCAGGCAAGAGGGATCGGGAAGACGAGGATTCCGATGTCGATACGGCCCAACCCGATGAAGTGGATGGTCACACCATCTGGCAACTCTTCGGTCCGTTACAGGCCGATGACGCGATCGCGAAGATAGCCATGAGTCTGATAAGAACGTATCCCCCACCAGTTTGGTCATCGATGATTAGTTCATCTGGCCAAAATAGCCGGCGCCGCGGGCTTTTTCTATGGGCTCGGTAAGCCAGTGGCAATGGCAGCTTCGTTCTTGGACCTCGATTCCCTGCTGGACACCCTTGGAGAGCGATCGTTCGAACACCCACCTGCGCTCATCTCCAACGCACATATCACCGGACTCGGCGTCGCCAGAGCCCTCGACACCGAGGGTATCCCCGTGATCGCTCTGGATCGCAACGACGGCGGGGTCGCCTTCCCGTCGAATGCGGTGGATCTTGCGGGCGAGGTAACCTATCCATTGGATGATCTCGATGGCTTCCGTGCGGACATCGAGGCGATCGTCGATGCTATCGGCCATGAGGTGGTCGCCTTCGGCTGCATGGACGAGTGGGTTCACGCCTATGCCCAGGCCGAACCAGATGGCGTCAGGTTACCGTCCGCCGAGCACGCTGTCGTCGATCGGGTCCTCAACAAGTCCTCCCTCTATCGCATGGCAGAGGCACTGGACGTCCCGTATCCTGAAACATACCGACTCGGTGAGTACGCCCCCGAGGAGATCACCGACCGTCTCACCTTCCCCTTCGTCGTCAAGCCAGAGCTCAAACGCGAGTTCGAGGAGGCCATCGGAACGAACGTCATTGAGGTCGCTGACGCGGATGAGTTCGAGACGGTTATAGACCGAGCGGCCACCCACGATGTCGCGATCATGGCACAAGAACGGGTACCGATCGCACAGGGGGAGGACCGATCCCTTGTATCATATGTCCCGAACTCGACCGGATCGGTCGAGGAGACCCTGGCGCTCGTCGGCAATCCGGTGGTCCGTTATCCCCGCAGCTTCGGCACCTCATGCGTGGTCGACCGCGTTGACGATCCGACCGTCGAACGCCATGCGTTGTCTATCCTCGAGGAGGCCGGCTATCATGGGATCAGTGAGGCTGAGTTCGTCTACGACCGTGAGCGAGGGAGACACGTCCTCTTGGATATCAACACACGGCCCTGGAAGTGGATCTCGATGCCGGTCGCAGCCGGATTCAATCTCCCCTTCGCCGCCTATGTTGATGCCATCGGACTCGAATTCGACGGGGTGGGGGAGACGAAGCGAGAACAACGATGGGTCTACCTCAGGGATTTCCTCGCCACCCTCGCCGAGGAGGGAGGGGTCGGTCTCTTCGATGATGCGGCCTGGTCAGCACTCGCCACGGGGCGCTTCGAAGCAGCTGATTCTACGCTCACGACCGGGGTATATCGGCCATCTGACCCTGGACCAATCGCTAAGTTGCTCACCGACGGATTCGCAGGACGGGAGTACTACTGCGCCTGCTGAGGTGTACTGATTCCATGCACGATCATATCCGTCTCAATCTCTTTACGATGAATGCCGTCGAGCACGTCTCGATCGGTTCCTGGCGCCGCGATGGTGCCCAATCACACCACTACCGGGACCGCTCATACTGGACCGAGGTGGCTCGCCTTGCCGAGCGTGGTGGTTTCGATGCCGTCTTCTTCGCTGATGTCCGCGGCATCTACGATGTCTACGGTGGAAGCAGGGACATCGCCATCGAGAAGGCCATCCAGACGCCATCGAACGATCCAGCGTATCTCGTCCCGGCGATGGCGGAGGTGACCGACCACCTCGGCTTCGCGATCACGAAGTCGACGACCTACACTCATCCGTACCAGCTGGCCAGAGAGCTCACCACGCTTGACCATCTGACCGACGGGCGGATCGCACTCAATATCGTCACCTCCTATCTCGAGTCCGCAGCCGAAAATTTGGGCCTCGACGAGCGCATGGAGAAGCAAGAGCGGTATGATCGTGCAGCAGAGTTCATGGCTGTTTGCTATGCGCTTTGGGAGGACTCATGGGCTGATGATGCGGTGGTGAACGACCCAGAAGGGGGAGTCTTTGCGGACCCAGCGTTGGTCGAAGCGATAGACCACCGCGGTACCTACTTCGAGGTTCCCGGCCCACACGGATGTGAACCCTCACCGCAGCGGACACCGGTGCTCTATCAGGCCGGATCTTCAGATCGAGGTCGGGACTTCGCCGCCAGCAACGCAGAGGCGGTGTTCGTGAGCCAGCCGACCGAACGTGGGGTCAGCGACTACATGTCCGATCTTCGCGACCGGGCGGTCGAAGCTGGACGACCTCGCGATGCAATTAACTTTTTCCCAGGGATCGTCCCCATCGTTGGTGAGACCGAAGCTGCGGCTCAATCGAAATACGAGTATTTCCGTGACACGGTGGATGTAGAGGGAACCCTCGCGTTGCTGTCGGGATTCCTCGATATGGACCTCTCGACACTCGATCTCGATCAGCCGATCGAACACATCGAGACCGATGCCATTCAGGGAACGATGAACGCCTTCACCACCTCTGACCCAGACCGCGAGTGGACGGTTCGGGAGGTGGCGACGTTCTCCGGACTTGGATCGACCTCTCCGATCATCGTCGGAACCCCAGAACAGGTGGCAGATGAGCTCGAACACTGGTTCATCGATATAGGGGTGGACGGATTCAACGTGAAGGAACTCGTCCGGCCGGGGAGTCTTCGCGATTTCGTTGAACTGGTGGTGCCAGAACTTCGCCGTCGTGGTCTCATCAGAACCCAGTATGAAGGAGCGACACTTCGCGAGCGGCTTTACGGCCCAGGTCAGCCTCACTTGCCTGATCACCACCCAGCTAAACGATGAGTTGGCCACATCGTTGTGACAGCTCAACCAGACGACCATCGACGATTGAGTAATCAACCGGCGGTGGAGCGGGGAGCGTTGGTCGTGTTCTAGTCGCTCTCGTCGAATCCATCGCCTGTATTGTGCCCGAGACGACTCGTTTCGAGCCAGGCCATGGGCCGATGCACTGGCAGTACCCTACCTGGAGGTCGTTCAGTGAGTGGAATCAACCGTGGTACGATTCGTCCCGTAGGTTGCGTTCTCTCCGTGGTCATGTGACGGTCGGCCTCTGTCGGCAGATCTGATGATGTGGACTCGGTCGCAACCTCACTGGTACTCTGATTGGCTTGATCTCGAACTATGCTCGCTCCCGGGTGACATCGATCACATCGAGCGCTTCATCGACAGTGATTCTGATGGTGTCGGCTTCACCGTGCCATCGGAATGCACCAGTAAAGGGATCGGTGGTGAGCACCTCGTGGCTCCAGTCTGGTCGCTCTGCGGCGGTCGCCGTCACCGGGTTGATCCCTTGCTCGAGGAGATACGCCATCCATGACGACCGTCCGTACAGCATGAACCCGAGATCCCCGCCCATGCGGAGCGTGCAGTTTACACACCGGCTTCGCACGCTGACCTGGTACGGACCGCTCAACACGCCGCATGATCCACAGATGCCGCCGGGCTCCATGTCGTGGTCCTCGCACACCTCGACCTCGTGTTCGAGCGGTGCTGCACAGTGATGACAGATGCTGCGGGCACGGTGCATCATCCGGAGGTTCAGAATGATTTGTCCGGTCCGGTAGGCATCGGAAAGGGTTCGCCCTTCGAACGCGGCTGGTGGAAGCGACATGGTGCCACTGTAGCCACGTTCGGCCGTCATCCGCTCCCCCTCGACAACCCGTGAGCCATAGGCGCCCGAACATACCGTACAAAAGCGAGCCAGCCCCTGGTGCGTGACTTCGATCTCGATCGGTTCCTCGCAGAGTAAACACGGCTGGTCGATCTGCTCTCGTCGTCGCTCAGGATACTCGGTGAGCATGCCGGAGTACACGGCGTGGACGACGTTCCGCCCCGCCTCGAGGAGGACGTACCCGTCCGCTCCCTTGCGGACGAAATGTCCCTCGAGCTCACCGAGGTGGTAGTTGAACCGACCGGAATCGCTGATGCCGACCCGGTGCCAGAGGTCGTTGAAGCCGAGGGGCTCCTCGGCCTTCGCCAGCTCGTGAATGATCGAAATCCGTACCTCGTTGCCGAGCAGTGCGAACGCATATTCCGGTGAGAGCCCGGGTTCCGAGGCCTCGTCGTTCGTATCGAAGGCGCTCATTGCGTGGCACACCGTGGCGTTGGTAATAAGTCTCGAGGGTAGAACGTGAGCGCTGCGCCCGGACTGTATCGATTGATTGGTCAGTTAAGTAACAGAAACGAGGTTCTGATGAGCTATATTCCGTGCTGTCTCGACCGTTCACTTGCGCATCACCAACCGATGCAATGTACCCATGTCAACCCAATCCACCCAAACGCACGAACCGAAGTACGGGCTCTACTTAGCCAACAGTCCCGGGTACTGTGGCGAGCTCGCAACCCCGTCGAACATGGTCGAGTATGCTGTCGCCGCCGAGGAGGCCGGATGGGACGGGGTCTTCATGGCCGACGCGTTCGGCAACGAGCCCGCCGAGATGTTCATCGAACCTTATACAACTCTCGCGGCGATCGCCACCGAGACTG
>SKSH01000113.1 GCA_007118075.1 Halobacteriales archaeon | reverse complement strand
GTAAAATATTACCAATATGACCTCGAGGAAGTCATGAGTTCACGTCCGAATTTCAGCGTGCTGCATGTCGATGACGAGCCGGAATTTGCGGCGTTGACCGCCACCTTTCTCAACCGGGATAGGGACCGGTTCGATATCATGTCGGTTACATCTGCAGAGGATGGCCTTGAGCAACTCGAGCAGACCGACTTTGATTGTATTGTATCCGATTTCGATATGCCAGGAACATCTGGCATCGAGTTCCTCGAGCATGTCCGAGCCAGAAATCCAGATGTCCCGTTCATTCTCTTCACGGGTAAGGGGTCTGAGGAGGTCGCCAGCGATGCCATCTCTGCTGGTGCCAGTGACTATCTGCAAAAGGGCTCTGGAGGCGAACGGTTCTCACTGCTGGCGAACAGCATCGAGAACCTCGTCTCCAAGTACCGTGCTGAGACTCATCTCCGGACGCGTGCTCGACAACAACAGTCAGTTGCCGAACTAGGCAAAGAAGCCCTTGGTGGTGTCCCCCTGCAGCAGTTGTTCGACCACGCAGTCCAGCTCGTCGCTACTACCCTCGATAACGAATATGCCAAAATTCTTGAATATCGGCCTGAACACGGTGATCTCTTGTTCCGATCGGGTGTTGGCTGGCGTGAGGAGCTCGTCGGTGATGGGACCGTCGACATCGGCGATGATTCACAGGCCGGACACACCATCCGGGCTGAGGAACCCATCATCGTTGACGATCTTCGAACCGACGAACGATTTCGTGGACCGCCGTTGTTGGTCGACCATGGGGTGGTCAGTGGACTCAGTGTCATCATCGGTTCGGTTGATGATCCATGGGGTGTCTTGGGGACGCATACGACCCACCACACGGTCTTCACCGACGACGATATTACATTTATTCAGAACATCGCGAATGTGCTGGCGAATGCCATCGAACGAGTAAACCGAGAGGAGGCGCTCGCACGGAGCGAAGCACGATATCGTGCGGTGGCAGAGAACTTCCCAAACGGCCTCATCGCACTGTTCGATGATGAACTGCGGTATGAGTTCGTCCACGGTGGTGCATTCGATAACATAGAGCTGACCCCGGCGATGTTGGAGGGCAACCGGGTTCAAGATATCTTCCCCGACGAGGTTTCGAACAGGTTGGTACCGAAGTATCAGGCGGCATTGAACGGTGAGTATTCGACGTTCGAGATGACCTTTCAGGACCGACTCTATCGGGTTCACACCGTTCCGATCGAACCCGATACCCGCGGGATGTTGATGTCGCAGGATGTCACCGAAGCAACTGAGGACAAACAACAACTGGAGACCCTGTTGGATAACTTCCCAGGGTACATCTACCGTCATCGAAATGAACCCGGTTGGCCACTGGAGTTCGTCAAGGGGATGGCTGAGGAAATCACTGGCTATTCCGCCGAGGAGTTGGTTGAAGATATGACGATCGCCGAGGAGATCATCCACACCGATGATCGTGAGTATGTAGCGGCGGAAGTCAAACGTGCACTCGAGGAAGATGAACCGTTTACACTGGTGTATCGGATCAATTCGAAGGATGGCGAGCAACGTTGGATCTGGGAGCGTGGACGACTCGTCGAAGATCCGGTGAGTGGTGAGGAGATGCTCGAAGGGTTCATCATCGACTACACCAGTGGCAAAGAACGCGAACTTGAGCGCGAAGCGACGATCGACTTCCTCCAGAGTCTATACGAGGTGGCGACCCACCGGACACTGACCGCAGACGAGAAGATATCTCAGCTGCTGCGAGTCGGATCGAAGAAGCTCGATCTTCCATACGGAATCTTAACCCGGATCGAGCGCGCTAATGAGTCGTCTCAAACCGGAACGCAGACGGTCATCGAAGCGAGCGGTGATCACGACCTGTTGCGGCCGGGGGAATCGTGCCCCTTGCCGCAATCGTACTGTCGGAAGACGATCGAGACGGATGGATTGCTGGAGATAGAAGATGCACTCGCAGCCGGTTGGAAGGGCGATCCGGCCTATGAGGCGTTCGGATTGAACTGCTATATCGGCTCGATGATCACCGTCGATGGCGAACTCTATGGGACGGTCTTCTTCGCCTCGGATACGGCACGAAAAAGCCCGTTCACCGATTCAGAACGAACGTTCGTCAGGCTCATGAGTCAGTTGGTGAGTTACGAACTCGAACATCGGGAGGTGACCGCTGAGATGGAGCGTGATAACGAACGCCTGGAGCGATTCGCCAACATCGTCTCTCATGACCTCAAGAATCCATTGAACGTCGCTGCTGGTCGATTGGAGCTCGCCCGTGAGGAGCACGACAGCGAGCATCTCGCAGAAATCAAAAGAGCACACGACCGGATGTCCGAGCTGATAAACAATCTCCTTCACCTCACCATTGAGGGAAAATCCGGGTTCGAGACCGAATCCGTGGTGCTCTCAAGCCTCGTTGAGACCTGCTGGCAAACTGAAGACAACGCTGAGGCGACACTCCAAAACAATCTGTCCGACCGGGTTATTCAGGCCAACCGAAGCCAGCTCCAACAACTCTTGGAGAACCTCATCCGAAACTCCGTCAAACATGCCGGCGACGACGTGACGGTGACGACCGGCGAGTTGCATCATGGGTTCTTTGTCGAGGATGACGGACCAGGAATCCCCGAAGACGAACGAATTGTTGCCTTCGAGGCAGGCTATTCGACCGCACCTGATGGCAATGGCTTCGGGCTTGCCATCGTCCAACAGGTGGCCGATACACACGATTGGGAACTCACGCTGACCGATGGGTCGAATGGTGGTGCTCGATTCGAGTTCACCGGTGTGACGTGACCAATTGAGAAGGGAAACGGGTCATCGAGAGCATTCGGTACACTTGAAAGTGAGTCTCACGGCGAGCCAACCGGATCAAATGCGGCCGAATATGGTGCAGACACTCGAGGATTCATCGACCATTGGCCGGTATCCGAGCGGAGATGGTGGTCTCGGTGGTCGTTCCTTGCTGGACCTGCAGGTCCCCATTCAGCATCTGTAGGCCCCATTTGACGAACCAGAGTCCGACCCCGCTGGCATGTTCAAGATCAGTCTCTTCACCAGCTTCCAATGCCGCCCACTCGCTTGTGGGGATCTCGTCGCCATCACCGTCGACCGTTATCTTGAGTTGATCGTCGTCCATCGATGTTGCCGTGACGGTAATCTGTCTGAGGCTGTCTCCACCGTGACTGAGTGTCGAATCGATCAGCTCCAGCAACACCTCTTTGAGGAGCTCTGGATTCGACTGGATGGTCTGAATATCGTCGACGACCTCAGCATGGAAGGTGACAGAACCGTGTTCGTCACGGTGGTGGTCGAGCAGCTCTTCGAGGAACACCGCCAGCTCGATCTCCTGGTTGACCGAGATCTCCGGATCGATCACCCGGTCGAAACGCCGAGCTCGTTCGCTCATCTCATAGAGGTCGGTGATGGTTGTGGCGGCCAGTTGTGCCTGTTCGGCAACGGATCCACTGGTCTCTTCGCTAATGTTCTCACAGACCCCTCGGATCACCGTGGCATCGTTGCGGATGTTGTGTCTGAGGATTCGGTTCAGTACTGACAACCGAGATCGTTGGAGCTCGACCATCTCTCGCTCTGCGCGAAGTCCTGCCTGATGGCGGCGGGCTCTGACGTCGTACAGGCCGATGAATACCCCGAGGAACGCACCAGCGGTGACGTTCGTCGTGGTGACGAACTCAGCGTGTGGGAAGGGGTAGCCCATCAACTCCTGATGGCTCAATGCCCACAAGAAGAGAAGTCCGATGAGTACCCCGATGAGTGCCATCCATCCGATGACGCGGCGGCGTTCCGGTCGCGAGTAACCCGCATAACTGAGCCACGGGCCAACCCCAGCGATCAACACGGCCAGGATGAAGGGGATGACCCCCTCGACGAAGACCCCGATGAACCCGTAATAGAGCATCTCGTAGACGTGTAAGGCGTGGATGCTGGCCAGTAGGATGCCGGCGATGAGTGTCGCGACCGTCCACAAATCCCAGCCGATTGATTGCTCGACCGGGTGTGTCGAACCTGAATCATTGGTGTATGTTGACACGCCGTATATTCTAGCAGTCGGATAATATAGCTTCGGCAACCTGACGGGGGGACATCGAACACCTCGTCGGTGAACCCAGTGAGCACCCCTTCTGCTAGGGCGATACTCTTAATCGGGAGGTTGATGTTCGCCATCGCCTCCACAGCGTGGAGGCACTCTTCGACATGCTAGAGGTTGGCCATGATGTCCTCCCGAGTGCCGATACCGTGGACCGTGCTTGAAATACCAACCGCCAGATAGGGTGGCACCGGACTGTCTTGGGCCATAGACAATACTTCGCCGAAACATCGTAATTAAGCGGCTCATGAGTCTCAGTATCGGTGAATCGGCTCCAACCCCTACCGACGTGATTGGTAGCTGTCACCGGTTCTATACTGGGCCTACAGTGGCCGATGAGTCACCTGAAACGTGCTTTCCCCAACAGTGCGAGGCTGATGAATGCAATGGCCGTCACGGCTCCACCGAATCTAAGGATGCCACTCGCCTCCGAGCGCTCGTTCGTGACGGTGTACTGGTCGAGATTGCCATGGTCGGTGAATG